>JAFLRW010000069.1 GCA_022511285.1 Duncaniella sp. | reverse complement strand
ACTTCTATCCCATAACTTCATACAATCTTTCATTTGCATTTCATTTTTCATGCAACCCAATGATTTATACTATTTTACCTTGTGGCTACCCCAAGAGAGTATTTGCAAGTGTGAAAATTTGTAAAAATCTTCAATTGTATGAGTTCATGACCTGTCTGTTCGCATCTTCATAACTTATTATATCATATAAAGTTAGACGATTGTATTTGCAGGTGTCCAATCCCATTTATTACTCCTTTCTTCTTGGAAGATTTTTGAGAGTTGTGGGATAATGTAAACTCCTTTATCTGAATCTCGATAGGGTCATGATTTAATTTCCTGAAACCATTAAGAGTGCTTTCAATGAAATTATCCAAATATTTGTTCGTCTCCATATTCCAGAATATTACGATTACAAAATTACTAATATTTTTATGAAAAATGCCTTATTTTCAAGGAAGTTTTCTTATTAATTCAATCATATATACCAATAGAATATGATTGGTAAACACAACAGACTTGATATTACAACTATTTTGACCGCTATCCTTGCTACCCATGAATTTGTATGAGGAATCGGTTTCAGAGTGGATTCATCTTTCTCATAACTTCAACTTGTTAATTTTCACCACTTTACACTTCGGCTATCCGTGAGAGGGGTTTTCAAATTTCAAGAAACCAAAAATTCTACGATTGTATAGGGACTTTCAGTCAAAAATCTCGTTCACATAACTTGCAATAGTCCAGAATTTTAGACGAAATTTTTCGTCTGAATCACGATTCAGTTACTACTCTTTTTTCTTGGAAGATTTTTGGGAGTCTTGGGATAGCAAATGGATAGCGGGAAACAGGTCGTATAAGGTTAAAATGACACTTTTGGGGTAAAAAAATCCACCCAAAATTGGGTGGATGATAAGTTAATTAGCTGATGTTCAGTCTTTTGTGTGGTTAATACTCATCTTCGTTGAAGAAGAAGTCTTCTTTGGAGGGGTAGTCGGGCCAGATGTCTTCTATGCTTTCGTAGGTTTCGCCTTCGTCTTCGATCTCTTGGAGGTTTTCTATTACTTCCATCGGGGCTCCGGAGCGCATTGCGTAGTCAATGAGTTCGTCTTTTGTGGCGGGCCATGGGGCGTCCTCGAGTTTCGAGGCTAATTCGAGTGTCCAGTACATTTTTATAGGTTGTTTTGTATGGGTTTCTGTTTTTTAGCGCGCAAAGATAGTGCATTTTTGTGTTATATACAACGTTTTTATTCGTGGTTTCGTGCGTGTGGTGTGTCTTTATATAGGTTGGGTGGGTTAAATATTGTTAATTGTCGGATTTTGTTGTAATGTGATTGTGGATGGTTTGTAACAATGTTGTAACTTTGTGGGTAATTAATATGGTTCTGCCTATGAAGATTGGCTGTCTGCAGACGTTGTTGCTGTCTGCTGTTGTGGTTTCGGTGATGTCATCCTGTGGCTCGACGCGTTCCGGCGGCGGGTCTGAGGATGGAATGGCTTCTGTTGATTCGGTTGAGGCTGTGGCTGATTTTAACTCTGACAGTGCTTATGAGTATGTAAGGCGCCAGGTGGCGTTTGGTCCGCGAGTGTCGGGGTCTGCGGCTGCGGCTGAGTGTGCCGGCTGGTTGGAGAGTGAGTTGGTGCGACATGGAGCTACGGATGTGAGGTTGCAGCGTGGCGTGGTGACGGCGTTTAACGGCGATCGGCTGGAGATAGCCAATGTGATGGGTGCCTATAATGCCGAGGCCCGAGATAGGGTGTTGCTTGTGGCGCATTATGATTCGCGTCCGTGGGCTGATGCCGATGATCGCGAGGAGCTTCGCATGCGGCCTGTGCCGGGGGCCAATGATGGTGCCAGCGGTGTGGGTGTGATTCTTGAGATAGCTCGACTGTTGGGGCAGAGGGCTCCGTGGGTGGGGGTGGATGTTCTATTTGTGGATGCGGAGGATTACGGGCAGTCGTCGGGGTTTTCCACTCACGATGAGTCGTGGGCTCTGGGCACACAGTATTGGGCTGTGAATATGCCTTATGCCGAGGATTCGCTGCCGCGCTATGCGTTGCTGCTTGATATGGTGGGCGGCTTGGGGGCTAAGTTTCACCGTGAGTATTTTTCGAATCAGGCGGCTCCGGATGTGGTGGATCGTGTGTGGTCTATTGCGGAGCGTTCAGGTTATGGGAGCCGATTTGTTAATGTGGAGGGTGGTGCTGTAGTGGATGATCATATTTATTTGAATCGTGCCGGGATTCGTGCTATAGATATCATCGAGTCGAAGAATGATGCTACGCGATCGTTTAACCCTACGTGGCACACGGCAAATGATAATATGAGCAATATTGATCGCTCAACGCTTAAGGCTGTCGGGCAGACGGTGCTTAATGTGATTTATAATGAGTGATGGCACGGCACAAAAAAAGGAAGCCGATTTGACGGGCTTCCGGTTTGGTGGAGTATAGCGGACTCGAACCGCTCACCTCGACACTGCCAGTGTCGCGCTCTAGCCAGATGAGCTAATACCCCAGTGGTTTTCTGTTTTGCGTTGCAAAGGTAAAGAGTTTTTTTTATTCGTGCAAGTGTTGGGAGATTTTTTTGAGATTCTTCCGAGGGTTTTTCGTAATTTTGCAGTCTAAAACCCTCGAAAGGTGCAAGGATATGACGCATAATGTATACAAGATACCGCTGTTGGGGATGTCTCCCGAGGAGCTGCGCGCTGTGGCCGCAGAGGCCGGGTTGCGCCCTTTTGCCGCCGGGCAGATGGCTCGCCGGTTGTATCAAGGTCGGGTGACAGAGCTCGACGAGATGACTGAGCTCCCCTTGCGGGCGCGCCAGTGGTTGTCTGAACGCTATTGTGTTGGGCGTGAGAGGGCTGTCAGGGAGTCGCGTTCGGTCGACGGGACTGTCAAGTATCTCTTTCCGACTCGAACGTCGGGGGTTGACTATATCGTGCCCGGCACGGGTGGTGGCATCGATGTGGAGTCGGTCTATATTCCTGACCGTGACCGTGCCACCCTTTGTGTTTCATCGCAGGCGGGCTGCCGGATGGGATGTCTGTTTTGTATGACCGGTGCACAGGGATTTCACGGGCAGCTCACATCGGCCGGGATTTTGAATCAGATATTTACGGTGCCCGGCTCTGAGACGTTGACAAATATTGTGTTTATGGGAATGGGGGAGCCGTTGGATAATGTCGACGAGGTGTTGCGGGCTGTCCGGGTGCTCACATCTCCGTGGGGGCTTGCCTGGAGTCCAAAACGCATCACGGTGTCGACCATCGGGCATATTCCCGGGTTGCGCCGGCTTTTGGACGAGACAAAGGTCCACGTGGCGGTGAGTGTCCACACCCCGTTTGCTTCCGAGCGTGAGGGGCTTATGCCGGTGCAGCGAGCGTGGCCGCTTGCCGATGTGGTGGAGTTGCTGCGCGGATATGATTTTGCGCATCAGCGCCGGCTCTCGGCCGAGTATATAATGTGGCGCGGTGTCAACGACGACATTCGCCATGCCGATGCTTTGGCCAGAGTGTTGCGCGGCACGGAGTGTAGGGTCAATCTCATACGCTTTCACTCCATTCCCGGCTTTGACGGGCGGCCCTGTGAGCCTGTCGTGATGGAACGCTTCCGCGATCGTCTCAATGCGCTTGGAGTGACGGCCACCATCCGGGCCTCGCGAGGCGAAGATATAGAGGCGGCTTGCGGGATGCTTGCCGGCGAGAAGAGGCCCGGTGCAGATTAGTGAGCAGATTGTGTGTTTATTTTTGCTCTGATATTGTAGTTTTTACGGAAATTGTTTGTAACTTTGCACTTGGTAAACAAGGTCTTTTAGGTTGGCCTTGTTGCTCGGGTAAAAAAGTGAAATTCAATAGAATACAAATCTTATAAATTTTTCGTAACTCACAATGAGCACTATCGATCTATCCCGCTATGGCATCAAGGATGTCAAGGAGGTAATCTACAATCCCTCTTACGAGGACCTCTACAATGCTGAGACCGATCCTTCGCTTGAAGGTTTCGAGAAGGGCACCGTAACCGAGCTTGGCGCCGTCAACGTGATGACAGGCATCTACACCGGTCGTTCGCCCAAGGACAAATTCATTGTTCTTGACGCCAACTCAAAGGACAAAGTGTGGTGGACCTCTGAAGAATATAAGAATGACAACAAGCCTGTCAGCGAAGAGGCTTGGAAGGCAGTCAAGGAAATAGCCATCAAGGAGCTCTCAGGCAAGAAACTCTATGTTGTAGACCGTTTCTGCGGTGCCAACAAGGACACCCGCATGGCTGTGCGCTTCATCGTTGAGGTGGCTTGGCAGGCTCACTTTGTCACAAACATGTTTATTGCCCCCACAGCCGACGAGCTGAAGGACTTTACCCCCGACTTTATCGTCTACAACGCTTCAAAAGCTAAAGTGGAGAACTATAAGGAGCTTGGCCTCAATTCAGAGACCGCCGTAGTCTTCAACACCACCACTAAGGAGCAGGTGATTATCAACACCTGGTATGGCGGCGAGATGAAGAAGGGTATGTTCTCAATGATGAACTATTATCTGCCCCAGCAGGGCATTGCATCTATGCACTGCTCGGCCAACACCGACAAGGAGGGCAAGAACACCGCTATCTTCTTCGGCCTGTCAGGCACCGGCAAGACAACCCTTTCCACCGATCCCAAACGCCTCCTTATCGGTGACGACGAGCACGGCTGGGACGACAACGGCGTCTTCAACTTCGAGGGCGGTTGCTATGCCAAGGTAATCAACCTTGACAAGGAGTCTGAGCCCGACATCTACAACGCCATCCGCCGCAACGCTCTTCTCGAGAATGTGACCGTCGACGAGAACGGCAAGATTGACTTTGCCGATAAGAGCGTGACAGAAAACACTCGCGTTTCTTATCCGATTGACCACATTGAGAGCATCGTCAAGCCCATCTCTGCCGGCCCCGCTGCCAAGCATGTGATATTCCTCTCGGCCGATGCCTTCGGTGTGCTTCCTCCCGTGTCAATACTCACACCTGAGCAGACCAAGTATTACTTCCTCTCAGGTTTCACCTCGAAGCTCGCCGGCACAGAGCGCGGCATCACAGAGCCCACCCCCACCTTCTCTGCTTGCTTCGGCCAGGCATTCCTCGAACTCCACCCCACCAAGTATGCTGAGGAGCTCGTGAAGCGTATGGAGCAGAGCGGTGCCAAGGCATATCTTGTGAACACCGGCTGGAACGGCACCGGCAAGCGCATCTCTATCCGCGACACCCGCGGCATCATCGACGCCATCCTCGACGGCTCAATCCAAAAGGCTCCCACCAAGACTCTCCCTGTGTTTGACTTCGTGGTACCCACCGAGCTCCCCGGCGTTGATCCCAAGATTCTCGACCCCCGCGACACCTATGCCGACGCAGCTGAGTGGAGCACAAAGGCCGATAAGCTTGCCGAAATGTTTATCAACAACTTCAAGAAATTTGAGGGCAACGAGGCCGGCAAGGCTCTCGTGGTAGCAGGTCCTCACGTTGAGAAGTAATCTCCGCTTATAACAGCATAAACAAACACTCCCCGCCCCTCGGTGTCATAGCCGGAGAGGCGGGGAGTGTTGTATCTGTGGCGCTATTCGCCTGCGACTATACGACGCAGCTTGGCGGGGAGGTCGGTGTTGTCATTGAGCGGGGCAAAAAGCTCGGCGCCACAGCCTATGGCGTAGACCGGCACCAGCCCGGCCGTATGGGCGTTGCTGGTCCAACCAAGCCCCGTAGCGCTGTCAATCACCTTATAGACAGCCTCGGTGAAGGAGTTAAACGAGTTGTAGAGCGTCTCGTTGTTCTTTGAATTGCGGTCCTTGAACGATGCTTCAAACTGAGCCATCAGCTCGGCCTCCTGTTCGGGAGTCACCGGAATTGCAGTCCAGAGGCCGAGATTGGCAGTCAGAAATTCCTGCATATCCTCCCAGTCGAAGATGCGGCGCGAGCGCGCTATTGAGCGACAGTATTCGGCGAAACTATCCTTAGAGATTCGCTGGTGGTCGATGAGACTTAGATTCAGATTATAGCCCAGACTATTGTTGCCTAACCCTAAGCCGCCCGTTTCGTGGTCAGCAGTCACCAGGATGAGCGTTTCGTCGGGGTGGGCAAGATAGAAATCGTAGGCGAGGCGGAGCGCTTGGTTGAAGTTTACCACCTCCTTGATAACGGTTCCGCCGTCGTTGGCGTGGCCGCCGTAATCGATGTTTCCCCCCTCCACCATCATAAAGAAGCGGTCGCGCCCGTTGAGGGCCAAACGGTCAATGGCAGCGCGAGTCATATCCGGAAGGGTGAGGGCACCTGCTACGGAGTCGATGGTGAAATGTATCTGATGATAGTCTATGTCGGTCGGATTTAGCAGCAGGGCTTTTCCTGCCGGGAGTGCCGCAAGTTCCTCAAGGCCATGGGCTATGCTCACATTGTTAGCCGCAAAGCGGTCAGCCAAATCGGTGGGATTTCCGTGCTTATCCTTAAGGCCGCGCAGATTAGAGCCGGCTATGAAATCATATCCGCTTTCGGCTGCCTGACAGCCTATTTCGTAATACAACTTGCGCGATGGCACGTGGGCATAAAATGCTCCCGGAGTAGCGTCGTCGGGGGGGACTGAGGTCACCAAAGCCACTCCATATCCCTTGTCAGACAGTTCTCGGGCTATAGAGCTGACGCTCACTGTATCGGCATCCATCCCGAGCATCCCGTTGCGGGTCTTGCTCCCGGTGGCAAGGGCTGTTCCGGCGGCTGCCGAGTCAGTGACGGGCGATGATGCGGAATAGGTGGTGGCGACTGAGGCCACCGGAAACTGCATCATCAGCAGAGGCTCCGTTGAGTGCTTTACTGTGTGCAGATAAGCCTCGGCGGCCATAGCCTGGGCCATTCCCATGCCGTCGCCGATAAAATAGAAGATATAGCGCGGAGGTTCGGCTGCGATTGCCGCACATACAGTGGCCACCATCCACGCTAAATTGAATATTCGGGCTAACATAATTTCTCAGGGTTAAGATTTGAGATACATAGAGTTTATCAG
The DNA here is from genome assembly GCA_022511285.1 of Duncaniella sp. Classification (GTDB taxonomy): domain Bacteria; phylum Bacteroidota; class Bacteroidia; order Bacteroidales; family Muribaculaceae; genus Duncaniella. The sequence continues at coordinate 2,335 of JAFLRW010000069.1, read as the reverse complement.
TGCAAATATAGCAAAAAAAACCTTGTTTCATCCGGCCTCGCCGCCACTTTTTATACACGGTTGTTTGGCGTTGTTATGATATTATTGCTTCGAATTCCATTGTTTTGGTAGTAAAATGCTATGAATTTGAGTTTTATTCATTACCTTTGCAAAAAATACACTAATAAGTCCTAACTATTCTGTTATGAAAAAGCAGTTGTTTTTTCTTGCGCTTGCAGCTTTGGCTGTGAGCGCATCGGGGGTCCCCACTCCTGAACTCCCGAGTCGCACTCCGGTGGCCACCGGAAGCGGACTCAAGCAGACCACTCGCATCACACCGCAGTCGGTGGCTCAACGCCGCGCTGCCGTTGCGGCTGAAAATGCCGTTGATGTTCCTTTTGCCTATGCTATGGGTAAGGATAGCCCTGACGTTGATTTCATTAAGGCTAACTTCACGGTAGTCAATGCCAACAATGACAGCCGCACGTGGAACGTCTGCACCACCAACAAATATTCAAGCTGCATGGCGGCGAAGAGCGGCGAGAGCGAGACGGCCGACGATTGGCTCATCACTATGCCCGTAAATCTGACTGCCGGAAGCTATAAGCTCAGTTTCGACCTCGGATTTATGGGCGCGACTGCCACAGGTGCGCGCTTGGAAGTGAAGCTTGGCACCGGCACTACGGTCGATGATATGACTCAGATCATAGCTCCCGAGGTGCTCTACACGGCCAAGGACCAGACATCATATAAGTATGACTTCCGTGTGGCCGACGACGGTGTCTATTACATAGGTTTCCACTGCACCACTACTGTGGCCGAAGCCGGCGCCGCGTTGCTGTATAACTTTGGTGTGGAGGCAAATGCCTCAGCCCCCGCCAATGCTGTCGAAGTGCCGTTCAAACACGAGCTCGGCAAGGATAGCCCCGTTGCCGATTTTATTAAGGAAAATTACACCACAATCAATGCCAATGGCGACAACCGCCAGTGGCAGGTGGCAAGCGTCAATGGCTATAGTGCTTGTATGGCTCCTAATGCCGACGATGTTGATGCCAACGACGACTGGTTCATCACCATGCCTATCCACATGCCGGCCGGCAACTACATAGTGGCATTCGATCTCGGCTATATGAGCGGCACAGGTGTGATTCTCGATGTTCAGCTCGGCACAGCCCCCACCGTTGAGGCTATGACCACTCAGATAGTTCCATCCACCACATTTACTGACAAAGATCAAAAAACCTACGAGTATAACTGCACCGTCACTGCCGACGGCTATTACTACATAGGCTTCCACTGCACCACCACAAAAGACCTCAAAAGTGCGGTTAAGCTCTTCAACGTAGGCGTGAAAAAAGGCGAGGTGGTGAAGATTGACCCGCCTGCTGCCGGCACTCTCACCTGGGAGCTTGCGCCCAAGGGCGAACTGAAAGCCACCGTGACCTACACTGCTCCCACCAAGACCGTCACCGGCGCTGACCTCGAGTATATCTCCAAAGTGGAGCTCACCTCGCGCTGGACGGTTGACAAATTTGAGTTTACCGACGTCACCCCCGGTCAGGTGATTGTTCAGGAAGTGCCCATGTATCAAGGCATCAACAATCGTTTCACCGGTGTGGCCTATGTGGGCGACGTGGCCGGAGAGATGGTGGAATACAAGAGCATCTTCTGCGGCAAGGACACCCCTCTCGCTCCCGAAAATGTAGTCCTCAAGACCACTGACGACTATACCGGCGCCGTCCTCTCGTGGGACCCCGTAGGCGAGGTGGGCGAAAACGGCGGATATGTTGACCCCGAGGCCGTGACATATTATATATTCGATGCCTTCGGTTCATACTATGACCCCGCTATTGCCGAGACTTCAAACACCACCATCACCCTCACCTATCCCGACCTCGACGGGCAGGATCTCTTTGCCTATCAGGTGACAGCCGGATATGAGAGCAATTATTCGCTCGACAATGCCTCCAACATAGCCATCGTGGGCACTCCGGCCGTGTTGCCGTTCAAGGAATCGTTCCCCGGCGGACGCTATGAGGGGCTCTGGGCGCTCGACCCCGCCACGTCGTATGGCGGACAGCAGTATGGCACTATTACCGACGACTATTTTGCCGGCCTCGTTGATCCCGACGACCCCGACTCGCCCGCTCCGTTGAAGTCGTTTGACGGCGACAATGGCTTCTTCTACTGGCTCCCCTACGAGAAAGACGTGATGGTGGGTCTGATGTCGCTCCGCGCCGACATTTCAAAGGCCGCTAACCCGGTGCTTGAATTCCGCTATCAGGGTCAGGGCAGCACCATCGACATCCTCCTTGCCTCCGGAACAGGCAACCTCGAATTGGTGAAATCCATCGAC
>JAFLRW010000068.1 GCA_022511285.1 Duncaniella sp. | reverse complement strand
GAAACCATCCTGGCCAACCCGCTCCACATAGCCCTCATTGCAGTGCCGCTGATACTGCAGACGGTGTGCATATTCTTCGTGGCCTACGGTTGGGCATTGGCTTGGAAGCTGCCTCACAACATCGCAGCCCCGGCCGGAATGATTGGAGCAAGCAACTTCTTCGAACTTGCTGTGGCTGTGGCCATTGCTCTGTTCGGATTGCAGTCAGGCGCCGCTTTAGCCACCGTAGTGGGAGTATTGGTAGAAGTCCCCGTAATGCTTATGCTCGTGCGTATTGCCAACGCCACTGCCCACCATTTCTCCAACCCCCGACAGTCCCCTTCTGAAGATTGTTGACTTAATTATATACTTCCCCATCGCTGCAAAGTCCGGGCTCTGAAGTCCCGAACTTTGCAGCGATCTTCTTTTGAATCAACTTTTTCAGGGTAAGACAATTTGTATAATGGATGCCGTATAGCACTTGTATATGCCAATTTTTAGTGCAGTTTTTAAAAAAGTTTGAAAAAATATGCGATTATTAACAATTTTTTTGTAATTTTGCACCGAAATTCTTTTATGAGTTTCAAAAAACAAAAACCACTTTTCTATAATTAACAGTTTTATAATGAACACAGACACTATTGGCACAATGGCAGGTAATGTATGGGCAGCCCTCAGTGAGGTTGGCTCCGTAGATACCAAACAGCTTAAGAAACTTGCCAAAGCAAAGACCGAGCGCGAACTCTTCGCTGCCCTCGGCTGGCTCGCTCGCGAGGGCAAAGTTGTCTTCACTGCCGGTGAAGATAAGGAGCTCCTCGTTTCTCTGGTGCAGGACTAATCTATTTCTCCTCCCATCACCGGCTCTTCGCGAGCCGAGTATATTGAATCTCTCTCGCCAATGCCCGGTCATAGGCGGGAGTTTTTTTGACTCCTCTCGTGCGTGTATTCCGCAAGATACTTAAGTGGACTATATTGTGTCTATTAATTCCGGTGCTCATTGTGCCGGCTCTGCTCTATATACCCTTTGTTCAAGACTTTGCCGTTAGATTGGCCACCACCAAAATCAACGAGGCCACCGGAATGACCATAAACATTGGCAAGCTAAGGCTTTCGTTCCCGCTCGATCTATCTGTCGACGATGTGACTGTGCTTCAAGCCAATGCCGACACTATGCTCACAGCCCGCCACGCCGAGGTGTCCGTCAGGCTCCTTCCGTTGTTGCGTTCCAGAGTGGACCTGGGGCAAGTTAAACTCGACTCTGCCTTCTATCAGTTAGGCAATCAAGATTCCCTCTTGTGGCTTCGTGCCAATCTTGAACGCGGAGTGATCAACGGAGCGGCTATGAATCTCGCCACGTCCGACATTTCACTCCCACAGGCCGACATTGAGGGTGTAAGAGTGAGGCTGCGTATGCTCCCCGACTCAGTCACTGCGCCCACCGACACCGCCGCGGGGACTCCATTCATCATCCGAGCCGGCGACATCAGGCTCCGGCGCCTGGATTATTCTATGGAGATGCTTCCCGTTATTGATTCTCTCGGCTGTACCATCGACGAAGCTCGCTTGGCCAACGCCACCATTGACCTTGGTCAACGCTCCATCTATGGGCGCAGCCTCAGCATCGACAGTGTGGCCGCCTCCTATATCTATCCCGCTCCGTCTGATCTCAATCCCCCGCCCTCGGCCAACAACGAATCGGCCCAAACTGCCACCGACGACAAACTTTGGACCATCAAGGCCGACTCCCTGCGGCTCACTGCCCGCCGTGCGCTGTATGCCCGACGTGACATCAAGCCGTCTCCCGGATTTGACCCATCCTACATCGAAGCCTCGGGGATAACTATTGAGATTGACTCTTTCTATAATCAAGGTTCGGTCATTCGTCTGCCTCTACGACGCCTTGACGCCACCGAGCGATGCGGAATACCCCTGCACGCCGAAGGCCTGTTCACTATGGACAATTCTATGATGAAGGCTTCAGGATTCTCGATTGAGACCCTTCGCTCCATAATCTTGTGTGAAGCCTCTCTCGGCATCGGCGATATGGCTTCCGATCCTTCTCTGCCGGTGAGCATCAAGACCAACGGACGCATTGACCCATCCGACATCTCTCTCGCTTTTCCCGCCCTACGAACACTCCTTACTCCTCTCCGGCCGCTCTCCTTCAGCGCCGACATTGAAGGCACCTCCACACAGCTCAACATTTACACCCTCTCACTCTCAATGCCGCAACTGCTCCGGCTCAAGACCACGGGTACAATCGACCATCCCTTTGACCCGTCCAAGCTCGGAGGCAATGTGAGCATTGACGGAAGTCTTGCCGCCGTCAACGACCGTCAGCTCCCCTTCCTGCCCATTGCGCAACTCCCGGCCCTCCGGCTCAGCGGCGACATCAACTATATCCCGGGCGAAGCATCCGGAGCCGTTGAGGTGACTACCTCCGGAGGCCGAATAGCCGCCGAGGGGTTATGGACCTCCCGTTCAGAGGAATATGAAGCCGACTTGAATCTTGACAAATTCCCGGTGGACATTTTTATGCCACAACTTGGGATTGACAATATCACCGCATCGCTGAAGGTCGACGGCAAAGGCTACAATCCATTCTCACGCTCAACATCCGTTGACGCCGAATTCAATGTGACATCGGTTATTTACAACAAGGTGGACTATCGCGACATATCTGCCGACCTCTCGCTCCACGCCGGCGTGGCCTCCGGACAGCTCTCAAGCAACAATCCCGGAGCAGACGCCACGATAGATTTCGAGGCATTCCTTTCAGGCGATACTATCCGCTATGATTTGAACGGCAACATTGCCGACATCAATCTGCACACACTACGATTCACAGATTCTATAGCCCAGGGACGAGCCACAGTGCTCTCGAAGGGGTATTACAATGTAGCCAACGGAGCTATGGATATATCCGCAAGCGTCTCCGACCTCTATTGGATGATGGACAATATTACCATATCACCCGTCAACCCCATTGACCTCGCGCTGACTTCTGCCCCGGGTGCCTCACGTGCCTCGCTTGACAATGGTGACCTCGCCCTGAGATTCTCGTCCCACTCCGCCCTGACGCAGTTTGTCGATTCACTGACCACCACCGCAACTGAGCTCATTCATAACATTGACTCGATGCGCATCGACATTCGCCGTATTGGAGAGATATTGCCCCGATTCGACCTTGAAGCCTCCATCGGGCGCAATAATGTGGCCGCATCTTTTATTGCCGGCTCCGGAATCGCATTCAATTCCCTGAACGCCTCCATTCGCAATGACTCCCTCCTCACCGCAGGAGCCCATATCCTGCGACTCGATGCCTCAGGAACACGCATTGACACTATTACGGCAAACATCTTTGAGCGTGGCGACTATCTCATCTACACCATCAACGCAAACTCTCGCCCCGGCACGTTCGACGACTTTGCCCACGTCAAAATCAACGGATATGCCGGACAGAATCGAGCGTCTTTGTTTGTCAACCAACACAATATTAAAGGCGAACAGGGATTCCTCTTAGGGCTCAATGCTACGATTACCGACAGCATTCTCTCCGTCAACCTCCTCCCCCACAACCCAATCATTGCTTATAAAAAATGGGAGCTCAACGACGGCAATTTCGTCTCCTACGACCTCTCTGACCGGCATATCGACGCCAATCTCCGCTTAGCACAGGGTAATAGTTTCATCAATATTTTCACCCCTTACCATACTCCTGACGAGGGTGAATCAATCCACTCTGCCCATTCCGAGCAGGAAGACCTGATGATTCAAATACAAGATGTAGCCCTCCAAGACTGGCTTGCCATCAATCCTTTTGCGCCTCCGGTGAGAGGCAACATTTCAGCCGACCTGCGCTTAGGATGGATAGAACCTGACATTACCGGAAAAGGTACCGTAACCCTCTCCGATCTCTACTATGGCCGCGACCGCGTCGGCACATTCGGTTTAGACCTAAATGTTGAGACTACTCCCGGCGGCAAACTGATGGCCGACGTCGGGCTGATGGTCGACTCCGTGCGCACCGTCACAGCCCGCGGTGTGCTCAACGACTCCACCCTTTCCTCCCCCTTCCTCCTCGATTTCGACATGATTCGTTTCCCCCTCAGTGTTGTCAATCCCTTCCTGCCCCCGGGCACGGCCTCTCTCTCCGGAATGCTGAACGGCTCAATGAAAATCACCGGCGATATGGATTCGCCCCACTTCGACGGATTCATTTCTTTCGACAGCACCGCGGTCAAAGCGACAATCCTCGGCACCTCGTTCAAATTCTCCAACGAGAAGATTCCGGTAGACAGCAATATAGTCCGATTCAACGGGTTCACTATAGCTGGAGTCAACGAAAACCCGCTACGTATTGACGGCACTGTCGATATGCGCAAGCTCTCCGACATAAGAGTTGACCTCGCTATGAAAGCAAAAGAAATTCAGGTGGTCAATTCTGACCGTGCCCGCGGCGGAGCCGACATCTTCGGTAAAGCCTGGCTCGATGTCGACGCCACTGTCCGAGGCTCAATGAACTATATGAGCGTCAAGGCTGATCTGGCACTCGTTGAAGGCTCTAACGTCACGTATGTTATGTCGGCAACCGACCAGACCCTACAGCAGTCCGGCACCGAGGATATGGTAAAATTCGTCCAGTTCAGCGACACTGCCCAAGTGGCGAATGCCGACTCTATCGTCAACACCGGAATGGCACTAAACATCGGTGCCGACATCCACATCCGACAAGGCTCCACTGTCAATGTCAACCTTAATCCCGGGGGGTCAAACAAGGTGCAGATTCTCCCGGAAGGCGACCTCGACTTCTCAATGACAGCCCTCAACGGAATGCGCCTTACCGGACGCCTCAACCTCGACGACGGATTTGCTCGTTACACCCCGCCCCTGATGTCGGAAAAGAATTTTGAGATTCAGGAAGGCTCCTATATTGCTTTCAACGGTAATATTATGAACCCCGTGCTCAACTTAAGAGCCATTGATGTGATGAAAGCCAACGTCACCCAGAGCGGTCAGAACTCTCGATTGGTCAACTTTGACGTGTCTGTCGCCGTGACCGGAACGCTCGAACAGATGAACGTCGTGTTCGACCTCTCCACCGACGATATCACCATACAAAACGAACTCACATCTCTCTCCCCCGAACAGAGAGCGCAAAGCGCCATAAATATGCTGCTGATGGGCACATACTCCGGGTCCGGCACACAGGCCTCAACGCGCCTTAACGGTAATCCCCTTTTCTCGTTCCTCACCGGACAGCTCAACGCCTGGGCGGCTAACAATATCAAGGGGGTGGATATATCTTTTGGAGTTGACCAATATGACCGCACACTCGACGGAGCGACTTCAACCACCACATCCTACAGCTACAGGGTGTCAAAAAGTCTCTTCAACGACCGTTTCAAAATTGTAGTGGGCGGCAACTACTCTACCGATGCCGACGCCGACGAGAATTTTGCCCAAAACCTCATCAACGACATTTCTTTCGAGTATATGCTCAACCGCTCCGGCACAATGTATGTCCGCATTTTCCGCCACACCGGCTTCGAAAGCATCCTTGAAGGCGAAATTACTCAGACTGGCGTAGGATTTGTGCTTAAACGCAAAATCAACTCCTTACGGGATATTTTCGGCATCCGGCGCGACTGACCCCCTCACTCCTCATCTGCTGCATCATAATTATGAAACACCCCTCGGCAAAACTTCTCACCACTCTCATAGCGGCCCTCATCCTGCTCACAGGATGCTCCACCACCAAGCGGCTCCCACACGACGAGATTTTATACAACGGCCTCAAAGGGGTGGATGTTTCCACCCCCGACGGGACTACGTTTCCCCCCGACCTCTTGGAAACACTCGAGACTGCCGTTGCCGTTAAGCCCAACAATTCCTTGTTCGGATCCGCCAAATATCGGTTTCCTATCCCATACGGGCTATGGGTCTACAACAATTTCCCGAATCCACCCCGCGGACTCAAACATTGGATCTACAAGAAATTTGCCGAAGAGCCAATACTCATCTCCGACATCCGCCCCGAAGTGCGCACCAAGATGCTCGACAACATCCTCGACGACAACGGATACTTCTCAGGCGCATCATCCTTCGAACTCATTCAAGGCAAAAACAAAAAAAAAGCCTCCATTCTCTACAAAATCAAGCCCGGTCGCCCATATCTCATCGACTCGATTCAAGTGTTGGCCGACACCACCCACCTCTTCCACCTCATTGACTCCGTAGCCACCCACTCTCGATACTTCCGCACCGGCTCGCGCTACTCAGTCGACTCCCTTGCAGCTTTGCGTGTGGACATAGCCAACACCGTGCGCAATCGCGGCTACTACTACTTCCGCCCAGAATACATCACCTATCTTGCCGATTCCACCATCAACCCCGGAGCCATTGCCATAAGAATGGATGTGGCTGACAATCTCCATCCCTGGGCGCTCGACCGATTCAAAACCGGACGTATCACAACCATCGTCAATCGCAACAAAGGAGGCGGAACCCCCGACACCATCCACACCCCGCGCGGACTGCTGATACGCTTCAACCCCATCAGACTGCGCGACAATCTCATCCCCGGATGTATTGCATTCAACCAAGGTCGCACATTTTCCGTCAGGCAGATGGATCTCACCCAGACCCGTCTCTCAAGGCTCGGCATCTTCAACAATATTAATATCACGGTCTTCCCCGACACAACACAGCGCGACAAACGGCTGCTCGACGTCACCATCGACTGCACGTTCGACAAACCTCTTGAAGCCTCAATCGAAGCCAACGTCTCATCCAAATCCAACTCCTACCTTGGCCCGGGTCTCACCGTCGGCGTCACCAACAGAAACATCTTTGGCGGAGGCGAACAGCTCAACCTCTCATTAACAGGCTCCTATGAATGGCAGACCGGCCACGGTCGCAACTCCGCCTTTAACTCCTACGAGGCCGGACTCAACGCCACATTAGCCTTCCCGCGCCTCCTCGCTCCGAAATTCATCCCCCGCTCGCGCCGCGACATCAACTGGTCGCGCATCTCGCTCGGCATAGATATGCTCAATCGCCCGCACTACTTCAAAATGTATCAGTTCAACACCGGTATATCCTACGACTGGCGCGCCACTAAATACATCACATCCACCCTAACCCTCTTCAAATTATCCTATACCAAACTTCAAAACACCACCCCCGTCTTCGACTCCATCATGTCAGCCAATCCGGCAATAGCACTGAGCTTTCAGGACCAATTCATCCCACAGATGTCATACTCTCTGGTGTATGACCGCGCCATGAACCGCGACAACACCATCAATGTCCAGGCGCAGGTAATGCAGGCCGGCAATATCTTCTGGAGCATCTACGAACTCTGCGGTCAGCACGGTCAAAAATCGCTGTTCAAAACCCCATTCTCCCAATTCATCAAAGGATATGCACAGATAGTCTACGGACGCCGGTTTGCCGGCCGCTTCTGGCTCGTCAACCGTCTTGCCGCAGGCGCCGCCTACGCTTATGGCAACTCCTCCCAAGTGCCTTACAGCGAGCAGTTCTACTGTGGCGGAGCCAACACCGTGCGCGCATTCACCGTGCGGTCTATCGGCCCCGGCTCCTATCGTGTCCCCCCACAGCAAATCAACGGCTACTTCGACCAGACCGGAACATTCACCTTCTTAGCCAACTCTGAGTTGCGTCTACCCATTCTCGGCCCACTTGAAGCAGCCATTTTCCTTGATGCCGGAAATGTCTGGACCCTCCGCGACGAGCCATCCCGTCCGGGTGGGCAGCTCAAAGCCGACACTTTCCTGCGCGACCTCGCCCTCGGCACCGGAGCCGGACTCAGAATCAACATCTCAATGCTCGTCATCCGCGGCGACCTCGGCATTGGCATCCATGCCCCCTACCGCACCGCCCGCCACGGATACTACAACATGGAATCATTCGGCAAATCCCTCGCCTTCCACCTTGCAATCGGTTACCCCTTCTGATTGAAGCCACCCCAATCACATAAAATAATGTCCTCTAAGAATCTTCCGACAAGATGCCCTTGGTGTGGCAACGACCCCCTTTACATAAACTACCACGACAACGAATGGGGCAAAATGGTTCGTGACGACCGTAAATTATTTGAACTCCTCACACTCGAAGGAGCGCAAGCCGGCCTCTCGTGGCTCACCATTTTAAAAAAGCGAGAAAACTACAGAACAGCATTTCACAAATTCGATTTTATAAAAATCTCCCGGATGACACCCTCAGATGTCGAACAGCTTTTGAGAAACCCGGGCATTATCCGAAACCGCCTGAAGATTAAATCAGTAATCACAAATGCCCGACTCATTCCTCAAATCATCAACGAATTCGGCTCCTTTTATAATTATATCTTGACCTTCATCCCGGGTGGGACACCCATAGTCAACCACATTAACGCCCTCAGTGACATCCCCACAAAAACAGCCGTCTCAGATGCTCTGAGCAAGGACCTCAAAAAGCGAGGGTTCAAATTTGTCGGCTCCACAATATGCTACGCCTTCCTCCAAGCCACCGGCTTCATCGACGACCACCTAAACACATGCCCCTGTAAAACGCCCCACCCATAGCCCCGTCACCCTCACCAATCCAAATTCCCATATACACTTCAAATCCCAATTAATCCTATTGATATTGTATTCTTTCGAAATAATTCGCTAATTTTGTTTCAAAATCACATAAATCTTTTTTAACACACGTAAATTGCATATTTTTTACAATCCACAAATGACTGATAATCAAATTATTACCCCCCCCACCCACACACGATGCGAATCGCATATTCCGTATTTAGGTGCGCAGCCATCGCCAGATAGCAATAGAAAGCGATATAGACTCGGCAATTATGTCTTAATATTTTTAATCCTATTATTATTCGGAATCTCTCTTGCATTACGCACATATCATAGAGAAATAGTGAGTGACGATCTGCTTTACGGGTATATCTTAGATGAGCATCCTCTTGGTGAGAATGATTATTCTGTAAAAGTTGAAAATTTATCAGATGCAATTAAATCTCAAAAAGCGCAATACTTTTATTCAAATGGACGATTTATTGTCCATGTTTTAGTTCAAATGTTTGCAGGCGCTTGGGGAAACAAGGCTTATTCTGTTTTTCTGGCATTATTGGGAACAACTATAATTTGCCTTTTTATTCGTTATTCAATAGTCCCAAAATATAGATTAAATCCTTTTATTTGGTTCCTGTTATTGTTTACATATCTATATCTATTTCAATCATTTAGTCGATCATGGTTCTCCTTTGCTGGCGGGATGAATTATATGTATCCTATGATGTGGATTCTACTTTTCTTACTTGTTTTCAACAAATTAGACAGGACAAATAAGTTTTGTAAACCTATATATGTTATTCTTATACTCTTAGGGCTGATAACGGGGTGGAGTCAAGAGTGTTTTTCCATACCACTGTCGGGTGCACTATTT
>JAFLRW010000067.1 GCA_022511285.1 Duncaniella sp. | reverse complement strand
AGACCGCCACTGCCGCACGCCCCGACCTTGTGATGGCAACCGGCCGCTCAGACTATCCCAACCAGATAAACAATGTGCTCGGCTTCCCCTACATTTTCCGCGGAGCGCTTGACTGCGGCGCCTCGGAAATCAACGAGACGATGAAAATCTATGCCGTCAAGGCTATCGCCGAGATTGCACGTAAGCCGGTGCCTCCGGTGGTCAACGCAGCCGTGGGCCGCGCCAACCTCAAATTTGGTCGCGAGTATATCGTGCCCACTCCGTTTGACCCCCGTCTGCTCACAGCCGTGGCTCCCGCTGTGGCTCGCGGCGCTATGGACAGCGGTGTGGCCCGCCGTCCCATTGAGGACTGGGCTGCCTACGATGAGAAGCTGCTCCGCCTCAAAGGGAACGACCGCAAGTTTACCCGCCGCATCAACGAGGCCGCTCGCTCCAATCCGAAACGTGTGGTGTTTGCCGATGCCAATACCGACAATATGCTCCGTGCCGCCACGTTTGCCGCTACGGAAGGCCTCTGTATACCTCTGCTGCTCGGCAACGAGGAGATGATAGCAAAGCGTGCCGCTCGCCTTGGCATCGACATCTCAGGCATCGAGATTGTCAACCTGCGCCACGACCGCGAAGCACCCCGCCGCGAACGCTATGCCCGCATGCTCAGCGAAAAACGCCAGCGTCAGGGCGAAAACTTTCAGAATGCTCTCGAAAAGATGTTTGAACGCAGCTACTTCGGCATGATGATGGTGGAGAACGGCGATGCCGACGCATTTATCTCAGGCATCCGCTCGGCCAACAACCACACTGCCGAGATTGCCCGCGAGGTAGTGGGCATCCGTGAAGGCTACGACCATTTTGCATCACTCCACGTGCTCGAGACATCGAAAGGCACTTACTTCCTTGCCGATACTATGATTAACGGCACCACCGATGAAGACACTCTCTATGACATTACACGCCTCACGGCGGATGCCGTCAAGTTCTTCGCCCACGAACCTGTGATGGCACTTGTGTCATACTCAAATTTCGGTTCAAACAACGAAGCGGAGTGTGCCAAAGTGCACAACGTGGTCGACCGCATCCACGAGCAGCAGCCCGACCTTGCCATCGACGGCGAAATGCAGATCAACTATGCCTTCAACACCACTGTGCGTGATAAGGTGTTCCCCTTCAATCGCCTCAAAGGAAAGGATGTCAACACTCTCGTATTCCCCAACCTTTCAGCAGCCAGTGCGGCATACCGCATTATGCTTGAGATGGGTGTGGGCGAGAGCATAGGCCCAATCCAGATGGGTCTGAACAAGTCTATCCACTTCATCAATGTTGACGCCGAAGTGCGCGATATCATCAATCTTATCGCAGTGGCCGTAATCGATGCCGCAGCCATAGCCGAAAAGCAACAGGCTTAATCACACGCATCAACACTTAAACAGAACGAGTGTGCATTCCTCCTTAGCGAATGCACACTCGTTCTGTTCTTAAGCCTGTGCTTAACGATTAATCTTCTTTGTGGCCACCCCGTCGCGGAGCTCAATGTAGAGGCCATTAGGGGCTGTCTGACATTGGCGGCCTTGGATGTCATATATCATCACTGCCGATTCTGAATCGTGGGTGACGGGCCGTAACAAAGTGGATGAGGACTGGAGAAATTTCTCATACTCCAAACTTGCCATTATGAACGAGCCGATACCTTTGCCTTCGTTGGAGACGATGTTGACATCGCTGCCGTCAAGATAATAGTCGGCAGTGCCGTTGCGCTCGGGCTTGTTGGAGGGACCGAGTCCGGCTGAACGGCAGATATAATTGATGTCAATCCCGGCGGATGAGGGAGTGATAAATGTGGTAATCAAACCATCATAAGCTTTTTGGGCTATAGGACCGACTTTAGCATAGTCAAGCAATCCGAGTCGGAGTCCTTTCAGGAGTGCGTAGGTGAACATGCTTGATGCCGATGCCTCGAGGTAATTGTAGTTACCTTTGGCGCTTCTAAACGTGTTGTCGTGCTGTAAAAGCTGATACCACACTCCGCTCTTTGAATCTTGCCAACGGCAGATGCCTTCGGCCACCTGAACAAAAATCTGCTTTAAAGCCTCATAGTCTTGATGTTCACAGGGCATCATCTCCAATACATCCGCCAGCGCGGCGGCATACCATCCCATGCCGCGTCCCCAGAACTCCTGACTGCAACCTTTGTAAGGATCACTTGTTTTGGCCCAGAATGAATTGGCGTCCGAGGGATTGGCGCTCCACCCGTGATAGTTGAGTGATTTGTCGGCATTGTAGGTGTGGCTGTGAATGGTGGTGAACTGCATTGCAATGTCGCTCCACGCATCGTTGTCGTCAGGAGCGAAGATAGAGAGATATTCGGCATAGTAAGCTGCCCCCATATACAGGCCGTCGAGCCACATCTGGTCGGGATATGAATCCTTGTGGATAAAACAGCCTTTAGCCTCGTCACGGTTGATACGGACATATTCGTAACGCAGATATGTGTAAAGAAACTCTGCCGCCTTGCGATAGCGCTCACCATTGGCTGTGTTGATTGCCGATTCGTGAAGATAGAGGTCTAAAAGCACCTTTCCGGATGCGATATTGTCTAAGCTCCCTTTACCGAAGCTATAAAAGCTGCCGTCGGAATTGATGGCGCGGTCAGCATAAGTCTTACACCAGCCATAGGCTTGTGTAGATAGGGCGTCGTCGGGATATTGGGCACAGTACATAAGAATGGTTTTGGCCACAAGGCCGCTGACATAGTCCCACGACTTGTCGGCAGACCACTCCTTGCCGTGTGATCTAATCATTGCGGCGGAATACTCGGGTGTCTGTGCCACTGCCGATAGGCCGATAACCATCGTCAGCACTAAAGGGATGAGTTTTTTCATATACTTATAGTTGAATAATTTATCGCAAATAAACGTGCGAATTTAAGCATAATCTATGAATTTGACAATGAAATAGCCAAAATTAAATAACATAGACAGCCGATAATGATTTTTAAGAAACTGCTTTAAGGGGGATTGGAGGATTTTTTGTAACTTTGGGCGATTTTTACTTGTGACAAACTCAAATATAGCAGTAGATGAAATTCAACAATATATTGATATTATGCGTGGTGGCCCTGTTGTGCTCACAGCCCTCGCCGGCGGCCATTGATAATGTGGCCGAGGAGGTGGTGTGGGTTGTGGGTGACACCCCGATATGGAAATCTGAAGTAGAGGAGACCTATCAGAGTATGCTCTATGAAAAGATGCCTATTGATGGCGACCCCTATTGTGTGATACCCGAGCAGATGGCTGTGGAGAAGCTTTATCTCCATCAGGCTGAAATGGATACCGTAGAGGTGAGCGAGGGTATGGTGATGCAGCAGGTGGAGAATCAAATCAACTTCCTGATTAATCAGCTCGGCTCAAAGGAGAAGGTGGAGCAGTATTTCAACAAATCTATTTCGGCTCTGCGCACACAGTATCACGATATGATAGCCAACAGGCAGAAAGTGCAGATGGTGCAGAGGAATTTGACCAAGGATATAACATCGACCCCCACAGAGGTGAGGCGTTATTTCGATAAATTGCCTCAGGATAGTGTGCCCTATGTGCCACTGCAGGTTGAGGTGCAGATACTCACCGTCGCGCCGGTGATACCGCGCGAGGAGATAGAGAATGTTAAAGCCCGTCTACGCGACTATGCCGACCGTGTGCAGCGCGGGGAGAGCGATTTTGCCACGCTTGCCATTCTCTATTCGCAAGACCCGGGTACGGCACCCCACGGCGGAGAACTCGGATTCATGGGACGCGGTCAGTTGGTGCCCGAATATGCCGCTGCAGCATTCAATCTGAACGATCCCAAGAAGGTGTCGAAAATTGTGGAGAGTGAATTTGGATTTCATATCATCCAGCTCATAGAGAAGAGAGGCGATCGTGTGAACACCCGCCACATCCTGTTGCGGCCGCGAGTTGCTGAGTCTGACCTCATTGATGCCAGCAATCGCCTTGACTCCGTGCGCAAGGATATGGTGGAGGAGCATAAATTCACCTTTGAAGAGGCTGTGGCCGTGATTTCCAACGATAAGAACACGAACAAGAATCGCGGTGTGATGGTCAATGAAGAGACCGGGACATCGCGCTTTGAGATGTCGCAGCTGCCACAGGAGGTGGCCAAGGTTGTCAACACTATGGAGCCAGGCGAAGTGTCGAAAGCATTTTTGATGAAAGACCCCAAGACGTCGCAAGATATGGTGGCATTGGTCAAACTGACGGCACGTATTCCCGGACATCGCGCCAATCTTTCAGACGACTACCAGCTCATCAAGGGACTCTACGAACAGTCCCGTCGTCAGGAAGTGCTTGACAAGTGGCTGTCAGAAAAAATTAAATCGACCTACGTGCGCATTGAAAAGGGATGGCGCGACTGCGAGTTCCGCAATGCCGGATGGATTAAGGAGGGCGAGACTCAGAAATGAAAGGACGGGCAAGACGCGTGCTGATAGCGGCACTCGCTCTTGCCGCGTTATGGCTGCCGATAGTGGTGGCCGGAATCACTACGCCTGACGCTGACAATGCCAAGCCGCCTAAAACTAAAGAGAAGTCTCAGCAGATACCCCACGCGCGTCCAACAATCCCTACGGCTGACCGCCATCAACCAAACAAGGTGTTCATAGAGTATGCCGAAAAACTGATGACTAATCAGCGGCGTGACTCCGACATACAGATACTCGTGGGCAATGTGCAGTTCCGCAAGGGGGATATGTTTATGTATTGCGACTCGGCCCGCTTTAATGAAAAGACCTCCTCGCTCGACGCCTTTAATAATGTGAGAATGGAGCAGGGCGACACCCTATTTGTGTATGGCGACGAACTCTACTATGACGGCGAACTTGAGGTGGCCGAACTGCGGTCATATCCGGGTGGCAATGTCCGACTAATCAATCGAGATGTGTCGCTGACCACTCCGGTGTTTTTTTATGATATGGTAGAGGATGTCGGCTATTATCAAGTAGGTGGCACACTCTCTGATAAACTCAATACTCTGAAATCGCAACAGGGATTTTATTATCCTGCCACCAAAAACTCCTATTTCTATTACAACGTCGAGCTCACCGGGCCGCAGCAGAACGACACCCTGCGGATGTTCACCGACTCGCTGGCCTACAACACAGCCACCGGTATTGCCGAGCTTATAGATCAGACTCTTATAGTGAGCAAAGATGGTGAAATCAGATCGTCGTCAGGCGTCTACTATACCAATACCGGCATAGCCGACCTCTATGACCGCTCCATCGTACACACCCGCCGCGGCAACACGCTGACCGGCGACACTCTCTATTATGACCGCAATGCCGGATTTGGCGAGGCATTCGGCAATATGGTGCTGACTGACTCGGCCGGTAAAAGCTCAATTCTCGGCGACTATGGATACTACGACGAGTTGAAAGACAGTGCATTTGTGACCGGCAATGCTCTGGCTCTGGAATATTCCCGGCCCGACACGTTGTATCTGCATTCCGACACCATCACGGCGAGGATGTATAGCGACTCCACTCGGGTGACCGATGCATTTAGACGCGTCAGATTCTTCAGACGCGACCTGCAGGGTCTCTGCGACTCAATGAGTATGGTGGAGCGCGACTCGATATTATATATGTATTACAACCCCATAATATGGAGTGGCGACAAGCAAGTGGCCGGCAATGTGGTGTATGTCCACCTATCCGATTCCACAGCTGACTGGGCTCGCCTGCCGGAGCAGGCTATGGTGTCGCAACACATTGGAGAGGACTGCTACAATCAGATATCAGGCTCTGATATGACCGCCTGGATGGCCGATACGGTAATAGATAGAATTTATGTGGAGGGAAATGTGCAGGTGATTATGTTCCCGATGGAGAACGACTCGACCTACAATAAATTCTCGTTTACGGAGAGCTCATATTTGGATGCTGACTTTGTGGATGGCGACATATCGCATCTGGTGATGTGGCCTCAGACCACAGGGCGCGTCACACCGCTCTACTTAGCTCGTCGCGGAAGCTACTTCCTTCCAAAATTCAGATGGTATGCTCCATTGCGGCCCCTGTCGCCTGACGACGTGTTTGAATATCCACCGGAGATGGCAGACCTGGCGCGACAGAACGTGTTAGGAAAGATGAGCAAAAATGCCCTCACGGTGCGCGGACAGGCCACAGGACACCCGAAACCGACTATATTGGAGGAACCGCCTGAGAGCCCTGAAGCCGTCGAGAGTCCCGAAACAGTCGAGAGTCCCGAAACAGTCGAGAGTCCCGAAGCCGTTGAAGAAACAGACTCCGAGGCCGTTGAAAATACGGATGAAATTGAAGAAATCATCACCATAAACCCAGAAAACGCCGATGAGTGATATAATACGCCTACTTCCTGACTCTGTGGCCAATCAGATAGCTGCAGGCGAGGTGATACAGCGGCCCGCCTCGGTGATAAAGGAACTTGTGGAGAATTCTATAGATGCCGGTGCCACATCGGTGACAATAGTGCTTAAGGATGCCGGACGCACTCTGATTCAGGTGGTGGATAACGGCTGCGGAATGTCGGAGACTGACGCTCGCTTGGCTTTCGAACGCCACGCAACATCAAAAATTCGCAACGCTGACGATCTTTTTGCTCTGCAGACAATGGGATTTCGTGGCGAAGCACTTGCTTCGATTGCTGCAATAGCCCAAATTGACCTCCGCACTATGCAGAAAGGCGATAGGATAGGCACTCGCCTGGTAATCAACGGCTCAAAAGTCGAGAGCCAAGAGCCTGAAGCGTGTGTCCTGGGGTCGAATATGATGGTCAAGAATATCTTTTTCAATGTCCCGGCCCGACGGAAATTCCTAAAAAAAGACCCTGTGGAGATGTCGGCAATCATGCGCGAGTTTGAACGACTGGCTCTGGTCAATACCGCCGTCGACTTCACTCTTGTCAGCAACGACATCACCATCCACTCTCTGCGGCGCGGCTCGATGAAGGAGCGTGTGTGCCAACTTTTTGGTAAAAACCTCGACAAGCAGTTGATTCCGATAGAGACTGACACTACAATAGTGAGCATCAGCGGCTTTGTGGGTCTTCCGGCCAACGCCCGAAAGCGCAATCCGCTACAATTCTTTATGGTAAACGGCCGCAATATGCGTCATCCGTATTTCCATAAAGCAGTGATGCAATGTTATGAACGCTTGATTCCGGCCGACGAGCAACCTAACTATTTCATCAATCTGCGCGTTGACCCTGAGACCATTGATGTCAATATCCATCCCACAAAACACGAGATAAAATTTGAAAACGAGCAAGCCATCTGGCAGATACTCACAGCCGCCATTCGCGACTCTTTGGGGCGCTACAACGCTGCTCCGGCGATAGATTTCGATCTGGCAGACGCACCGGAGATTCCGGTGTTTCGCCCCAATCCTACGGCTACTCACGATGTGGATATCGACCCTAAATACAACCCCTTCAGTGCCTCCTCTTCCCCGAGTCGGACTGTAAGCACACCGATTCGAAGCAACGGACCGTCAGTGGAGAACTGGGAGCAACTTTACGACAACTTCATCCGTCGCCGCGACGAGGGTTTAGCCTCCATGGCTGAAAGCCGACTCAACACTTCGCCGGCCGCATCTCCTGAAATCGAAGGGCTCGATGCCGAGGATGATGGCAATGCTCTCTTCACTCAACAGTTTGGCGGAGCATATATCCTCACCCCCTCACAAGGCGGACTAATGGTGATAGACCAACATCGGGCCCACGTGCGTGTGCTCTATGACCGCTATCTTCACCACACCTCTGACGAGGCGTTTGTGGTCCAAGCCACAATGTTCCCCGACTTACTGACACTCTCCCCTCGAGCACACGAGATACTTACTGACATAGCTCCGCGGCTGCGCGAACTCGGGTTTGTGGTGACTCACCGCGGAGGCACCGAGTGGAGCATTGACGGCATTCCTTCATTGCTTAAGGACTCGTCGCCAAAGGCTCTGGTTGAGGATATGATAGATAGCGTCGACGATACCGGGCAAGAGGTGGGTGCCACTCTTCACGAACGGATAGCCTTGGCAATGGCTCGCAACGGTGCCATCCGCCGCGGACAGGTTCTCTCTTATGCCGAAATGGACCGTTTGATAGCCGACCTCTTCCGCAGCTCTTCTCCTGCTATTACCCCCGACGGCAAAAATGTGTTTGCAATAATCCCGGGCGACTATTTCAACCGAATATTAGGCTGAAAATGAAACGCTTACTTCTGACCCTCTCCATTATTGCCCTAAGCCTGGCCTACGTTATGGCTGAGCCACGAATGAAAGTGTCGCTGCTCACGTGTAGCGAGGGAAGGAATATCTATGAACTTGAGGGGCACTCAGCCCTTCGACTCCAAACCGCCGATGGCTCTGACTGCATCATCAACTGGGGCGTGTTTGATTTCAATGCCCCCAACTTTATCTATCGCTTCGTAAAAGGGGAGACGGATTATATGGTTGGCGAGGCTCCGACTGAACCATTCGTTGACTCTTACCGACGGGAAGGACGCAGCGTGCTTGAGCAGACACTGCGGCTCGATTCTCTGCAGACAGAGCGTCTTATGAACCTGATTTACAACAACTTCTTGCCGCAAAACAGGGTCTATCGCTATAATTATGTCTACGACAACTGTGCCACACGCCCGTTGGCAATGATTGAACGGGCCATAGGCGATACGCTCACCCTCGCTCCTCCTACCGTCCCTACTGCGGAGCGGTCTACGTTTCGCAACGCTATGCGCCACTTCCACAGCCACTATCCGTGGTATCAGTTTGGCATTGACACTGCATTGGGGAGCGGCATTGACACCCCTATCTCCGAGAGAGAGGCCGCTTTTGCTCCGCTGATGCTCGCCGATATGATTCGCGATGCCCGGCTCCCGTCGGGCGAACGACTGGTGGAATCGGAGCATTGGCTGGCAGGAGGTCCTGACGCCCCATCTGCGGCTGCTGCACCTACACCGCTGCCACTCACGCCGATGTCGTGGAGTTGCGTCATTTTGGGCCTCGCGCTTATTGTTTCAGTCTTCCAGATGCGCGGCAAGGCGGTGTGGGCACGATGGTTTGACACCGCTTGGT
Source organism: Duncaniella sp. (assembly GCA_022511285.1). GTDB lineage: Bacteria > Bacteroidota > Bacteroidia > Bacteroidales > Muribaculaceae > Duncaniella. Next base: position 354 of record JAFLRW010000067.1, on the reverse strand, counting down.
TCACTCTCACAGGCCTCGAAGGGTTGGTGATTACATTCTTGATATTCGTTTCGGTCCATGAAGCAACATCTCCCAACTGGCTCTATCTTTGGCTCAATCCGCTCTGCTTCATCGGCGCCATAACTCCTTGGCTAAAAAGTGGCAATCGCTTGGAGTTTTGCTATCAAAGTGTTAACTTTGCACTCTTGATTGCACTCGGAGCGCTTTTTGTCGCAGGAGTGCAGTCGCCCAACCCTGCATTTATCCCGCTCATGTCCGCTTCCGGACTTAGAGCGATTTCAAATATAATATGTCGCGCAAGACGCCCATTACATCCCGCTTAGCCTGCGCTATAGTAGCCTCGATGGTGACTAT
>JAFLRW010000066.1 GCA_022511285.1 Duncaniella sp. | reverse complement strand
TCAGTGCCTTTTCGTAATTCTCCAAAGCTCGGCCATAATCTCCTTGATTGGAATATACAAACCCAATATTGTTGTAGCTTGTTGCCACATTGGGATGATTTTCGCCTAAGATTCCTAACCGTATTCTCAGTGCCTTTTCGAAATTCTCCAACGCTCGGCCATAATCTCCTTGGTCGAAATATACTAGTCCAATATTGTTATAGCTTGTCGCAACATCGGGATGATTCTCGCCAAAGATTTCTAACCGTATTTTCAGGGCTTTTTCATGATACTCCAGAGCTCGACTATAATCTCCTTGATTGAAATATACCAGTCCAATATTGTTGTAGCTTGTCGCAACATCGGGATGATTCTCGCCAAAGATTCCTAACTGTATGTTCAGGGCCTGTTCGTAATTCTCCAACGCTCGGCCATAATCTCCTTGGTCGAAATATACCGCTCCAATATTATTGTAGCTTGTCGCAACATCGGGATGATTCTCGCCAAAGATTCCTAACCGTATTTTTAGGGCCTTTTCGTAATTCTCCAACGCCTTGTTGTAGTCTCCGAGCTCTCCGTAAGCCACCCCCACATTGTTATAGGAAGTGGCTGTGTCGGGATGCTTCTCTCCTAAAACTTCTTCTGCTATTTTATTCGCTTTTTCGCCATAAGTTAAGGCATCTCCATAGTTTCCTGCAGCGCTTAAATATTCCCCTGTAAAAAGAAGAGAGGATATATATTCTTCGGAGTTTTGACTATAAATTTTTTCTGTATAATCGACAATCTTTTTACTTATCTCGATTATCTGTTGAAGCCATCCCTCCGACATTTCATTTTCAAGAGTCTTGACTTTGAGTTTGAGTTCCTCGATGTTTGTGATGAGACCCTTCCTTCCTTCTTCACCTAATTTGATTAGATTTAGATTGTTTTCGGCATCACGAATAATCTCTTCTTCATTCAAGATTGCATTCGCTCCTTTGTTATCTCCCTGGTTGAAAAGATCAATAGCTCGTTGCAATCGTTCCGAGCATTTCTGATTGCTAAGGCGCGTGATGTCCAAAGCCGTATCCCAAAGGCTTGCCTCCATCTTCTCTTTCTTCTCTTCAAGATCTTGAAGTTCTTGAGCTTCATCGGCATAGTCCTCGTCCTCGGGCTCCATCCGCTTCAGTCTGCGACGTTGCTTTTCTATTCGCTTGCAAAGATCCGTATAAGTCTCGTTGTTACCCATGAAGGGAACTTTCATCATGTCAATGAAAACTTCCTTCTCGTTAAGGAAGACCTTGCCATCCTTTACCTTGACGTTGCAGTAAGCGTTACCGTTATTTTGATTCTGGAACAGCTGGAACTGGAGCATGAAATCGGCGCGCAAAGCATTGACGTCTGCAAAATTTCCGGCGAAATGGCCGAACTGGTCGGGGAAGGAATCACGGAATTTCTTCAATGCTTCCGTCTGGTCTTCTCCAGCCTTGAAATAGACGTATAGCTTCTGAGGGTTGGCCCCTTCTTTACAGACTCTCTCGTAAACCTTTTTCAGGTCCTCTTCCGAATAACTTCCAAAGTCCTTTCCGAAGATAACTAGAGAAAGATCACTACTGTCCAAAGTGTCATCATAGTCTTCCTTAGACTGCAGATACTCCCACTTGCACAGGTAGATGTGGATGTCCTGTTTCTCTAAAATGAGATTCAAGTGCTCCACAAGGTCGGAAAGCTCAAGAGTTTCTGTAACCAAATCCTCACTCGAGGCCAAAAATATCTTTATCTTCTTCATTATCGCAAATCTATTTATTAAGCTTCATTATAAGCTGACCATCCAAAGTGACTGAATTTTCATTAAAGATCAGTTCGCATTCGTTGCCTATACATTGCTGTTGATAATCATTGAAATCTTTGAGAAAAGTCTCTTTGAGACTTTTCTCATCAGTGATTATGCGGCAATTAGAGGGCAACATACTTTCGCATTGATTTTTGAAAGCCTTGAGTTCTTCATTGTCTTCCTTCCCTTCTTTAAAGTAAATAAGAAGTTCCATCTTTTTTTTATCATCTTCATGGCTTCGCGCAAATGCCCTGTCAAATTCCGTCTTGGTATATTTCCCAAAACGGTTCCAAAAGAGCACCAGGCAGATGTCACACTCCTCGAGCACACGATTATATTCCTCCTGTTTGTGGAGTTCGCTCATAGATGCGTCAAGATATTCCCATTTCACAAGGTAAATGTGAATCTCTTTAGGCTCAAGTATCAAGTTCATGTGACCTATTAGACCGGCAAGTTCCAGCCGTTCCTGTTTGAGCTCTTCGCTCGATGCCAAAAATATTTTTATCTTTTTCATTGTCAATTCAGTAATTTTGTAATTCTAATCATAATTTACACTCTGTAACCGTCAAACTTCTCAAGCTAAAGGAAGAATTATTCAGCCTAAAAATATTATAACAGGGTTTCAGCCGAGGGTGGCGCCCCAGGAGGAGCGGTCGAGGTTGCGGTAGGAGATGGCTTCGCGGATGTGGTCGGGGTGGATGGCTTTGCTCTCTGCCAAATCGGCGATGGTGCGGGCAACGCGCAGAATGCGGTCGTAGGCTCGGGCCGACATGTCGTATTTGGTCATGGCGTTCTTGAGGATGTGCTGACACTCGTCGTCGAGAGCGCAGTATTGCTTCATCAGGCGCGAGTTCATCTGGGCGTTGCAGAATATGTGGGCCTCACTTTGATAGCGTGCCGTTTGGATTTCGCGTGCGCGGGTTACACGCTCGCGGATGGCGGCGGAGGGCTCGCCGTCGGCCATGCCGGATAGCTTCTCGAAGGGCACAGGCATAATTTCACATTGTATATCAATGCGGTCAAGGAGCGGGCCGGAGATTTTGCCAAGATATTTTCTGACGGTGCCCGGCAAACAGGTGCACTCTTTGGTGGGGTGGTTGTAGTAGCCGCAGGGGCAGGGATTCATAGAGGCTACAAGCATAAATCCTGCGGGGTAGTCGATGGCATACCGAGCTCGTGAGATTGAGATATGGCGGTCCTCAAGAGGCTGGCGCATCACTTCAAGCACCGATCGAGGGAACTCCGGGAACTCGTCGAGGAAGAGCACCCCATTGTGGGCAAGAGAAATTTCTCCGGGACGAGGATTGGCACCTCCTCCTACGAGGGCTACAGGAGAGATGGTGTGGTGTGGCGAGCGATATGGACGCGAGGTGAGCAGATGGGAGCCTTGTTTGAGTTTGCCTGCCACGGAGTGGATTTTGGTGGTCTCGAGGGCCTCGTGGAGTGAGAGAGGGGGAAGAATTGTGGGCAGACGCTTTGCCAACATCGATTTTCCGGCGCCGGGCGGGCCTACGAGCAGGATGTTGTGGCCGCCTGCACAGGCAACCTCAAGGGCTCGCTTTACAAGCTCCTGACCTTTAACTTCGGAAAAGTCACAGTCAAACACTTGAGATGCTCGAGCAAATTCCGCGCGAGTATCAACCTGTTCGGGCGCGAGGTCAACGGCACCTGTGAGGAAGTCAATCAGCTGGCGTAATGATGAGACGCCATATACGTCAAGATTATTGACTACAGCGGCTTCGGTAACGTTTTCTTGCGGCACAATAATCCCTTTTAGCCCAAGGCTTCGCGCCATAATTGCCATAGGGAGGACACCACGCACGGGGAGCACTGAGCCGTCGAGTGAGAGTTCGCCCATGATGAGAAACTCCTCGATAGGGTGTACGCATCTAATCTGTTCGCAAGCAGCAAGGATTGCGATGGAGATTGGGAGGTCGTAGGCAGCGCCCTCTTTGCGAACGTCGGCCGGCGAGAGATTGACCACCATATTGCGCCGCGGCCAGGAGAAGCCGTTGTGAGTGATGGCCGAGAGCACACGCTGGTAGCTCTCTTTGACGGCAGTGTCGGCCATCCCGACCAATGAGAATGCTGCTCCGGGGCGTGCCGCCACCTCTATAGTCACCAATATCGCATCAATGCCTTGAACAGCGGCACCGTGTGTCTTTACTAGCATTTTCGAGAGTGTGGATGAGTGTGGTATTAGAGTTGAGGTTCATAATTGATGATGGTCTCCACGAGGTAGAGAGCTCTGATGTCGGCTCGAACCACATCCATGTCGTCGTAGGAAGGATTGTCGGAATGCAGAATTACCATATCCGGATTGGCGTGGCGACGCAGGTATTTGACCATGCGATAGTCATCGAGCTCGACGACATATATTTGTCCCCAGAAAATATTACGCTCATCCCGTATGGGGCGAATTGCCACATAGCCACCGTTGATGATGCGAGGAGTCATAGAGTCGCCGCGCACTCTGACGATGTTTGATTCGGCCGAGACTCCCGGCAGGCGTATGGTTCCAATCGGGCGCACCTCGCCAAACAGGGCCTCAAGATTGCGGCATCCGGCTGTGACGTCAAGGTCGTAGACCGGAGTGCCCTCTCGACGAGTCTCAGGCGTGAGTGGATCGGCAAGTTGAATTTCTCCGGCCACGGGCTGCTTTTCATAGGGAGTGCCCTCTCCTGTAGTAAGCCAAGCTTTAGATATACCGAGGTCTGCCACGATGCGATTGACAAGTCCCTTAGTAAACGGATATTTGCCGGAAAGGACTTTCGAGAGATTGGAGGGGTCAATCTGAAGGAGGGCTGCCAAGCGGCGCTGTGAGAGGTGGCGCAGCTCCATGATATGGCGCAACCGCGCTATCATTTCTGTGGAATCAGAGGGGGTCATAGTAGATAGATTGTAGTTAGTTCGCCCACAAAGATAACATAAAAATGGTGCAAATGCAACATTTACACCATTTTTATACTATTATACCTACAGACGGTTCGGCCTACAGGCCCCTACCGTGACAGTTTTTGTATTTCTTGCCGGATCCACAGGGGCAGGGGTCGTTGCGGCTGATGCGAGGGCCGGCTTTGACAGGCTGTGCAACTGCGGGACGGGACACCCCTTGAGCAGCAGCGCGTGCGGCAGTCTCGCCGGGTAGGTTTTCTCGTGATGTCTGATATTTTGAGTAGTCATCGCGGCGCTCAGGCATAGCACGCTCCACCCTGGGTTGGGCCGGAGCTTGCTCCGCAGCCCTATCCTCCTGTCTTGGGGCTTCCTGGACAAAGATTCGGCCACACATCATAGTGGACACAGCCTTGACGTTGAGCTGATTGAGCATATTCTCAAACAGGTGGAACGATTCCACCTTATAGATGACGAGGGGGTCTTTCTGCTCGTATGAAGCGTTCTGGACGCTTTGACGCAGCTGGTCAAGTTCGCGCAGGTGCTCCTTCCAAAGCTCATCTATGGTGACGAGAAGCACAGCTTTGTGCCACTCCTTGACAATAGACTTGCAACCGGTGCGATAAGCCTCCTCGATATCCACTCTCAGGCGGAAATACCGCTTACCATCGGTCATCGGCACTTCAATAGGCCCTTTGTAGCCTCTGTTTTCAACACAATCAATGATGACAGGCTGAGCCACAGAGATGATTTGATTGCTCTTGCGGTCCAACGATTCGTTTGCTCCGGCATAGATGCGTTCTACAATCTCATCTTTGGAGAGTTTGGCAAACTCCTGTTCATCAATTGAAGGCTCGACGGCAAGGTTGGTAAACAGGTCGATGCAGAGGTCCTGATATCCTCCGGGGTAATTATTATTGACGTAGTTTTCAATGGCATCCCACATCATATTGGCTATATCGATGCCGATTCGCTCGCCAAGCAAAGCGTGGTGGCGAAGGTTGTAGATGTAGGAGCGCTGCTTGTTCATCACGTCGTCATACTCGAGCAGACGTTTGCGGATGCCGAAATTGTTTTCTTCGACGCGTTTTTGAGCGTTGCCGATGGCATTGGTGACCATACGGCTTTCGATTACTTCGCCCTCCTTGAGCCCGAGAGTATCGAGCATCTTCATTACGCGGTCGGTGGCGAACAGACGCATCAGTTGGTCCTCAAAAGACACATAGAACACCGAGGATCCGGGGTCGCCCTGACGACCGGAACGTCCGCGCAGCTGGCGGTCCACTCGGCGGCTTTCGTGGCGTTCGGTGCCGATGATGGCGAGACCTCCGGCCTCCTTCACCTCCGGAGTGAGCTTAATGTCGGTGCCTCGGCCGGCCATGTTGGTGGCAATGGTCACCATTCCCTTCTTGCCGGCATTGGCCACAATCATAGCCTCTTGCTGGTGGAGCTTGGCATTGAGCACTTGAGAGTCGATGCGGCGCATATCGAGCATACGTTTGAGCAGCTCGGAGATTTCTACCGAAGTGGTGCCGACGAGCACAGGACGGCCGGCGTCGCGCAGACGCACTATCTCATCAATAATGGCAGCATATTTCTCCTTTTTGGTTTTATAGACACGGTCGTCCATATCCACACGCGCCACCGGGCGATTGGTGGGAATGGTGACCACATCGAGCTTGTATATATCCCAAAGTTCACCGGCCTCTGTCTCAGCCGTACCGGTCATACCGGCGAGCTTGTGATACATACGGAAGTAGTTTTGGAGAGTAATTGTGGCAAATGTCTGGGTTGCAGCTTCAACCTTGACACCCTCCTTGGCTTCAATGGCCTGGTGGAGACCATCGGAATATCGGCGGCCCTCCATGATGCGCCCTGTCTGCTCGTCGACGATTTTGATTTTTCCGTCGTCGATGACATATTCAACGTCGCGTTCAAACAGAGTGTAAGCCTTGAGGAGTTGGTTTACAGTGTGGACACGTTCAGCCTTGACGGCATAATTCTGCATCAGCTCATCCTTGACTCTGGCGCGCTCGGCGAGGTCTTCGATAGTTTCTGCCTCGGAGAGTTGTGCGGCAATGTCGGGGAGCACGAAGAATTGAGGGTCGTTAGTCTTTCCGGTGAGCTCGTCAATTCCCTTGTCGGTGAGTTCGACGCTACGGTTTTTCTCATCGATGACAAAATAGAGCGGGTCGGTGACCACGGGCATCTCGCGTTGATTGTCCTGAAGGTAATAAGCCTCCGTCTCGAGCATCAGATTCTTCATACCCTCTTGCGAGAGGAATTTAATCAAAGCACCGTTTTTGGGCAGGCCCTTGAATGCTCGGAAGAGTAACAATGCCCCCTCTTTGCGAGTCTCCTTGTCGTCAGAAACAATTTTAGCCTTTGCTTCGGCCAGAATCTTGGTGACAAGGCGCCGCTGTGCATCATATACCTTCTCGACATTCTTTTTATATTCGTTGAAGAACTGATCGTCCCCCTTAGGCACCGGTCCGGATATGATAAGCGGAGTGCGAGCATCGTCGATAAGCACGGAATCGACCTCATCGACAATGGCATAATAGTGCTTGCGCTGCACCATATCGCCCGGGCTCATAGCCATATTGTCGCGCAGATAGTCGAAACCAAACTCATTGTTTGTACCAAACGTGATATCACATTCGTAGGCAGCACGTCGCTCCGGAGTGTTAGGCTGATGCTTGTCGATGCAATCTACCGTAGAGCCGTGGAACATATACAACGGCCCCATCCACTCCGAGTCGCGCTTGGAGAGATAGTCATTGACGGTCACTACGTGGACCCCACGTCCGGATAGCGAGCGCAGGAATACCGGGAGTGTAGCCACGAGGGTCTTACCCTCACCGGTGGCCATTTCGGCAATCTTGCCTTGATGGAGCACAATGCCACCGATAAGCTGCACACGGTAGTGAACCATATCCCAAGTCACCTCGTTGCCACCTGCCATCCAATGATTGCGATAAATGGCATTGTCTCCGTCGATAGTGATGAAGTCCTTGCCCTTGGCAGCCAACTCGCGGTCAAGCTGGGTGGCTTTCACTGTGATTGACTCATTGGCAGCAAAGCGTGCAGCCGTTTCGCGTATCACGGCAAAGACCTTTGGTAAGTGGTCATTGAGCTTCTTCTCAATAATGTCGAGAATCTCTTTCTCGTTTTTGTCTATCTTATCCCATAGGGGCTGGCGCTTGTCAAAGGGGAGTTCCTCAACTTCTATGCGAGTGCGTGCGTTCTCCTCTTCAAACGGGGCCACTGAGGCCTTGATATCGGCGCGTATGTCGGTGATGGCCTGGCGGAGTTCATCAATGGTAAGGCTTTCGACTTCAGGCTGCAAAGCCTCAATTTTGCGAACTATCGGCTCTATCTCCTTGAGGTCGCGGGTGGATTTGTTACCAAAAATCTTGGTTATGAATGATGTAAATGACATTTGCGTTGATTATAAATGTTTTAATGCTGAAAAGAATTGGGCTGTGAGTGAGATTGCCTCATAAAATCACCGGAGGCAGTTTTGCAGCATTCGGAGAACGTATGCGCAGGATTCGCGCAATGGTAGGGGCAATGGCGCGGGCATCAATTGGCTCGCTCAGGGAGGCCGGTTCAATTCCGGGCGACATAATGTAGACCGGCGATGTTGAAGCCTGCCATCTCACCACAGGCAGTTGGGTGTCGCCGCGGTCGGAGGGGTCTGTATCATCTCCGTCGGACACCTCCCACCCGGGATTTATTGTAACCAAGAGGTCGCCTGCAGTCGGAGCATAAATATTTCGCTCTAAGGCTACGGGATTGTCGCCTGCACGGCGAGCCAGAATATCATCAATAGTGTAGACCTCGCTCACGCCGGCCATACGGGCTAAGAAGTCGGCACACTCACGGCGTAGAGAGGCTTCATCAATGCCGCGCTCTTTGGCAAGAGCATGATTGAGGTGAATGAATCCGTTGAAATACCCCGAGGCCCACTCTCCGTTGCCATGAATGGCTATAAGATAAACATTAAGCAGCGACAGAGCCTTGCGAGGCGAGAATGTGCCTGAAGGGATGCCCCATTTATCCTCATCACGTTTGCCTCCGGTTTGGGCCGGGGTGCCTGCTATAAAGAGCAAAGTGGAGTTCATTCCCGGCCCCTTCTCAATGGCACGGATTATGCTCGCGATATCAGAGTCGAGGCGCACGTATGCATCCATTGTCTCTATGCGGTTGTCGGCATCGCGTCCATAGAGGTATGGCGAGAGGTCAAATGAGAGGCTGAGCATATCGGTGACTTGGCGAGTGCCCATGGGAATCCCCTCAATCAAGTCAATTCCCGCCTGTGCAATCTCTCGGTTGCCGGGAGCAGAGGCTTTGAAAGCCTTGAAGCGATTTTTGTCGCGGGCGGGGAAAGTGTGTCGGAAGGGATATATTTTCTTATATTCCGGCAAATCAGGATAGCGCTCTAATGAGAGTGCCGGCTCCCAGCTCATAGTATCCAAGCGAGAGGCAAGCGTTAGCCCTACATTGCGGCGCGACATTGCCGCAGGGGTCTCGCTATAGTGAAGCGCCGAGGTCCATTTGCCGTCGGAATCGCTTATCCAAAATGCAGAATTACCCGCGTGTCCACCGAGAATAACCGTCATTTGCGGGTCAGCGCCAAGAGAGTGGACCGCTCCGAGCCCGCCATCGGCTATACGCACCTCGTCAGAGATGGTGGAGACCAACAGTCGTACCGGCGAAAGATTTCGGTCGGTGTAGCTTCCGGCTATCGAGGGGTCGAGCAGCACAGGAA
>JAFLRW010000065.1 GCA_022511285.1 Duncaniella sp. | reverse complement strand
CGGCGCTTACGGAGATTTACTCGCCTATGGCGACACCTCCGGCTGCCGAGGGGGCCTTCGGAGGCTCTACACGCAAGGATACTCCCGTCTATGTGCCCAAGGGCTCGAAAGAGGCCTATGAGACAGCTCCCGGATGGGACTATTTCACCACATTTATCGAGATTGACAATACTCCCGGCGAGAGCGGCGTTGACTCCCCCGAGGGCGATGACGGAATCAGAGTGTATGCCGAGGGTGGGCGTCTGCGCATTGAGGGCGCGCCTCAGGGGACACGCTACAAGGTCTACACCCCCGACGGACGTATGGTGAGCGCCGGCGATGCCGCCGCACCCGCCGCCCTCCCATCCGGTGCCATCTACATAGTGAGAGTAGACGGGATGAGCTATAAAGTGAAAATTTAAGATATGCGATTTGAATTGTGAGATTTGAGAATTGACAATCGCTGTACTACAAATCGAGAGACACCTCCCCTTTTGTGTGCCGAGCGGCACATTAAGGGGAGGTGTCATTGTCAGGTTAAGGTGTATAGGATATAGTGTCGGTTATTTAGCTTCGGCTTCGGGGGCTGCTTTCATAGTCTGGCGAGCCTGTTTGCGGTCCGGCTTGCGGATTTTCTTTGCATCGCGGGGAGAGGCCTTGCCTGTGTGGCGCCCCGCCTTGGCTGACTGCGACATACGCGGACTCATCACAGGCACCTGCGAGGTGTAGGAGTTTTCCAAAAACTGCACATATTGCTCGGGGGTAAGAATCTCTTTAACCTTGGCGAGATATTCAGCGCGAGAGGCCTTGGGGTCCTTACGCTCCTTGGCTACGGGAGCTTTTTTGTCGGCGCGGGCCGGCTTGAGGGCTTCGAGTGCGGCCTTCTGCTCAGGGGTGAGAGTGATGCCGTCGAAGGGAGTGGGGCGCTGGCGCTGCTGTGTGGCGCAGCACGAATCCTGTTGAGCACACTTTTCAGTCTTGGCCTTGTCACAGCAGGCGGCCTGAGGAGTCTGAGCCATCACTGAACCTGCAAGGAGAGTAGAGAGGAGAAGGGTAAGGCTTAATACTGTCTTCTTCATAGCGGTATGAATTAAAAATGGGTTAATAATTTCTTTTCGGTAGTTTTGTTGCGTTTGTAGTTAAGACACCCCGATTGTGCAAAAGTTTAAAATGCATTGCGCGGTTTTAACATAAATTTTACAGTCTGTTAACAAATCCTCATTCACTCGAGGGTTGAATATGTGGGGGAATTTGCGTAACTTTGCACCTAATTATATACTGAGCTCAACATCCAATGAAAATCATATCTCTCACAGCCGGAATAGCGGCCGCCGCACTGCTTGCCGCATCCTGCACTTCTGATGCAAACAGTTGGCAGATTAAGGGAAACATATCAGGGCTTACTGAAGCCGATGCCCTCATCCTTGAGGGGAACAATCAGGGCTATTGGTATCAGATTGACACCATCGCCACAGGCAAGGATGGCAAGTTTGACTATCGCCACCCGGCCCAAGGCTACCCCGACATATATCGTCTGCGCGTGGGGAGCGAGATGGTGTATTTCCCCATCGACTCCATCGAGACTATCTCCATAAGCGGCTCCATGCCCGACTTTGCAAGCAACCACACCCTCGCCGGCTCACCGCAAGCCGAGCGAATAGCCACCGTCGACTCTCTAATCCTGGCCGCCACCCGGCGTGGCGGGGCCAACGCCGTGGCTGCCGACTCGCTGCTCAAACGCCGTCTGGGCGAAATCATACTTCTCGACCCGGCCGACATCGTGGCCTACTATATCGTCAGCAAAAGTGTAGGCAACCGCCAGCTGTTCAATCCGGCGGTGAAGGCCGACAGAGCAATCATAGGCGCCGTGGCCAACGCTTACTATGAGTCAAGGCCCGCCGACCCTCGCACAAACTATCTTAAAAACCTCTATATCGCCGCCCGCCCCTCGTCGCAGACTCCTCTGCAGGTTGACGCCAAGGTGATTGGCGCTTTTGAGATAGACCTCTACGATCCCAAAGGCCGCAGACACTCTCTGCTTGACCTCTCCCGCCAGGGAAAAGCCGTAATCCTGAATTTCACAGCCTATGCCGCCGACTGGTCGCCGGCATTCAACGTGGAGCTCAACAATGTCTACTCCAAATATAAGGAGAGCGGCCTCGAGATATATCAGGTGGCAGTCGATGTCGATGAATACTCCTGGAAGGAGGCTGCCAAAAACCTGCCCTGGATTACTGTGCTCAACAATATTGCCGACGGCGGACGCACCCTGCGCGAATATAACGTGGGCGCACTCCCCACCACTTTTGTGATAAACCGTAACGGTGAGATAGTGGAGCGTGTGTTGAGTGTGGAAGACCTCGAACCTGCCGTGCGCAAAGCTCTCTAAACAAGGCCCGATGCGCCACATCTTTCGAGTCCTGCGGGCGCTGCTCGTCACAGTCATAGTGGTGCCGCTGATACTCCCTGTGATTGTCTATGTGGCTCTGTCGTTTGACGGAGTGAAGAGACACGTGGCACAAAAAGCCCAGACAGAACTCACCCGTCTGCTCGGCACCCCTGTGAGCATCGGAAGGGTTGACTTCGCCCCTTTCAATCGGATTCTGCTCGGCGATGTCTCCGTGGCCGACTCGCTTGGTCGCCCCATCTTGACCGTGGGCCATCTCGGCGCCGGCGTCAGTTACACCGAGACCCTCATCCACCGCCGCCCGGTGGTCACATACGCCGAGCTGATTGATGTCAGCCTCGCTCTAAGCCGTGACTCTGCCGGCGCTCCCCTCAACATTGAGCCAATCATAGCACGATTCAAAAAGTCAGACGGCAACAGCCCCTCAAGCTTTGACCTCTCAGTGAATATGGTGGTGATCAGGCGCTCTTCACTGACATATGATCAGCTCGACACCCCGGGGCCGGAAGAGGGGCGCTTTGACCCCACACACGTTGCCGTCACAGGCATCCGCGCCGACCTTTCGGCCCCACGCATATCCGACTCCCTCTTCCACATCAACATCAACCGTATGGGAGCGAGCGAACGCTCGGGCCTGACGCTGACGCAGTTGGCTGCCGAATTCAGCATCTCGCGCCACGACGCAAAGATAAGCAATCTGACGTTCCGGATGCCTCAATCCCGAATCACTCTCGACGACTTCACAATCCCCTCCCCTATGGCAGAGTCGTTCTCCGAACGGCTAAAGGCTCACACCTGGGGCATTGCCACATTGTCTGACAGCCATATAGCCCTCGCCGACCTTGCCCCACTGCTCCCGGCCGGAATGTCGACCGAACCGATAATCGACATCGAGCTTGAAGCCGACGGACCGACTGACCGGATCACGCTCCACCGCCTGAACCTGATTGACCGAGCGTCAGGCGCATTTGTCAGCGCTCACGGCTCTGTGACCGGACTGTCACGCCGGGCTGACTCTCTGATGATAGACCTGCCGCGCCTGAGCGTTGATTTCTCCGCACCGATGGTCCTGCAGACGTTAGGCAGCGTCAACAGCCGCTTGGCCGCATTGAGCGGACAGATAGCATCCCTTTCTGCCCTCGGACATGTCAACCTGCTCACCTCAGTCACCGCCACACACAGTTCTATTGATGCCAATGGCACCCTATCGACCGACTGCGGGGAGATTGACATAGATGCGGGGATTATCCGACGCGGCGACACGCGCTCGATAGATATTGACGGCCATATCAAACTTATGGACTTCAACCCCTCAGCTCTCCACCCCTCGCTGCAACAACTCACCGAACTGTCGGCAGCCATCAACGGCGAAGTCACCATCGGAGCCGACAAACGTATTTCAGGCTCTGCCGGGATGGAGATACCCAACGCCACGTGGAAAGGGGAGCGATTTCACGACATCGTCGCTGAGGCTGTTGCCGACAACAACCGCACCGAGTTTAACGCCGAGTCACACTCTCCGAAACTCGACTTCACCATCTCAGGCAGATACGATTCCGCCCCCCTGCTCCCCGCCACTGAACTGTTTGCACATATCCGTAATATCGACTTGGGTCTATTCCTCGCCAAAGGCCGATTCAGCCAATGCAACATCAGAGGCAACATAGACGCCGCAGCATCAGGACTGAAGCCTGACGACATCTCCGGATGGACAAATATCACCGACCTCACACTCGAAATGGCCGGCCAGGAGGAATATAACGCCGGAGACATAAAGATAGAACTGTCACACGCCGACTCGCTCCGCACCATCAACATCACAAACCGCGCGCTCGACATATCCCTCGCCGGCGACTACACATTTGCCTCATTAGGCCAAAGCTTGCATCACATAGCTGCTCAGCTATTCCCGGCCCTTACCCCTCCCCTCACAGCCACCTCATCCTCCGACTCACTCATTACCACCGCCCGACTAAGCATCAACCTGCATGCCGACACCATAATATCCCGCATCTTCAAACTCCCCGTCGACATCATCCACCCCGGCTCTTTACGCGCCGCCACCGACGGCCGCTCGCTGAGCCTCAACCTTGACCTTCCATATCTGAGGCAGAAAGACAAGCTAATCGAGGGCACCAGCCTCAATCTCAATGCCAGCACATCAACCGGAAACACCACTCTGACGGCCCGGACCATTATGCCCACCAAAAACGGCCCGATGACCATAGACCTGCTCACTCGCGGTCTGACCGACTCGCTTGACACCAAATTCAAATGGAAAATCGACCGCGAACACGAGTATAGCGGTCAACTCTCTGCCGGAACAGTCTTTAAGCGCAAGGAGGATGGTTCGACGCTGACAAACGTAGACTTCCGCAACACCCAACTGATTTTTAACGACACCGTCTGGCAAGTGCGCCCGTCGGTTATCAGCATATCACCGAATCTCATCACTGTCCGAGATTTTGGCGGCTACCGCCAGGGGCAATCACTGAGCATTAACGGCACAGCCTCCCCGGATTCGCTGAGCCGCGTGGTGGTTGACCTTGACCATATCGACCTTGACTACGTTTTTGAGACTCTCGCCATAAGCGATGCCGTAGTGTTTGGCGGCACCGCCACCGGACGCTTCTACGGCGACGGGCTCCTTTCGTCGTCGCCTGTGCTCTACACCCCGCAGCTACACGTCGACGCCCTATCCTACAACCATTGCGTGATGGGCGATGCCGACATAGTCTCGTGGTGGGACAACAACACAAAACAGGTCACTATTAAAGCTGACGTCAACGGCCACGAAGGAGCCAAATCCGTGATTGACGGATACATCCGGCCGATGACGGAGGAACTCGTGTTTGACTTCACCGCTGACCGCGCACCCGTGGGATTTATGCTGCCGTTTATGATTGCCTTCACATCTGAAATCTCAGGATTGGTGAGCGGCAACGCCCACCTCTACGGAACGTTTAAAGACCTCGACATCAAGGGGAAAATATTTGTCGAAGATATGAATATGCGCCTTGATTTCACCAATACGACCTATTCGGTCACCGACTCCGTCACCCTCAACCCCGGCCATATATCATTTTCCGACGTCACTCTGACCGACAAGTATGGCAATACAGCCATGCTCTCCGGCGAGGTGCGCCACAAATATTTCCACGACCCCACATTCCTTTTCAATATCTCTGACGCTCGCAATATGCTCGTCTACGACGTAGGCGAAAACGACACTCCCGATCCCTGGTATGGCCGCATCTTCGGACGTGGAGGCGCCACCGTCCGCGGTATCCCCGGACGCATTGACATCGGAGTTGATATGATTTCCGAACCGGGCTCTACGTTTACCTTCATCATCTCAGATGCCGAGGAATCGGTAGACTACGATTTCATCACCTTCCACGACCGCGACAAAGCTCGCAAAGACTCCATCGCAGCCCTTGACCCCACCCCGCTCATAGTGCGCCAGCTCAGAGCCAAAGCAGGAGCCAACATTGCGGGGCCTCCCAGCAGATATGTGATGGACCTCAATGTCGACATCCGACCCGACGCCACCCTCAACCTCGTGATGGACCCCATCGGCGGAGACAAGATTATGGCCCACGGCTCCGGAGCATTAAATATGAGATATGATTCGCAGGGCGAACTCGAAATGCGCGGCGACTACACCCTCAACAACGGCTTCTACCGCTTCACATTGCAAGACATTGTTGTCAAGGACTTTACCATCCGCGACGGCAGCTCAATCCGCTTCTCAGGCGACCCATACTCTGCACAGCTCGACATCATAGCCGCCCACTCCACCACGGCCAATCTCACCGACCTTGACCAATCGTTCCAGTCCGACCCCGAACTGAACCGCACCAACGTCAAAGTCAATGCCATAATGAAAGTCAAAGGCGATATGCGGAGTCCTGAGATTGGATATGACCTTGAGTTTCCGTCGCTGAACTCCGACATCGACCGAAAGGTGAAATCAATCGTTTCCACAGACGAAATGATGGGCCAGCAAATAATCTACCTCCTTGCTCTCAACCGTTTCTACACGCCTGAGTATATGTCGGCCACTCGAGGCAACGACCTTGTCTCCGTTGCATCATCCACCCTCTCGTCACGACTCGGCTCAATGCTCGGTGCCATCAGCGACGATTGGAACATAGCCCCGGCAATCCGTAGCAGCAAGGGCGACTTCTCCGACGTTGAAGTTGACCTTGCTCTATCCTCACAGCTCCTCGACAATCGACTCCTTCTTAACGGTAACTTCGGATATCGCGACAAGAGCCTGAACAACAACTCTTTTATTGGCGATTTCGACATCCGTTACCTCCTCAACCGTGCCGGGACAATCCAACTCAAAGCCTACAATCGCTACAACGACCAGAACTACTATCTGAAAAGCGCTCTGACCACACAGGGCATTGGCATAGTATTCAAACGCGACTTTGACAACATCTTCTCATTCCTCCGTCCCGTGCGCCGTTGGCTTCGTCAGAAGAAAGTTCACACTGACTCTACTACCACCACCTCGCAGGAGGAACTCATCCCTGAACAGCAATAATCCCCCTCATCCATCATAGGGAAGCTTGGAAAAACTATTTCTTTACATTTTCCAATCATTTTGAAGCGCTCTATTCTTGCTTTTGAGGAGAAAGTTTCTTACCTTTGTCGCATCTTTCTGAGATTAGTGGACAAATTTGGCTGCTTGCAACCACTTCAAAAAATGCTAAAACTGCTATGCCTTAATGCCTTAGGCTCTGCCAAGGATGGGTGTATATCTATTTATTTTGAGACGTGATTGTTGAAGCAGCCCTCTATGCCCTCCGGCGGGAAAGAGCGACTGTTTTTGATTTTTTATACACTCATTACAAATAGACCAACCTATGAAAACATATCTTTTCACGTCTGAATCCGTTTCCGAGGGTCATCCCGACAAGGTGGCTGATCAGATTTCTGACGCTGTGCTCGATGAATTTCTGGCCCGCGACCCATCAAGCAAAGTGGCTTGCGAAACGCTTGTCACCACCGGACAGGTGGTAATAGCCGGTGAGGTAAAAAGCCGCGCTTACATTGACCTTATGGATGTGACCCGCGAAGTGATTAAAACAATAGGCTATAATCGCTCTGCTTTAAAGTTTGATGGCGAGGCTTGTGGAGTCTTCTCGGCCCTTCACGAACAGAGTGCCGACATAAACCGAGGCGTAGAGCGCGAAACGGCTGAGAGCCAAGGTGCCGGCGACCAAGGTATGATGTTCGGGTATGCCTGCGACGAGACTCCCGACTATATGCCGCTGACTCTCGACCTCTCCCACCGTCTGCTTCTCGAATTGGCCGACATCCGTCGCGCTGAAAAGGAGATGACTTGGTTTGCCAAAGGAAAAACACGCACCTATCTGCGCCCCGACTCCAAGAGTCAGGTGACGGTGGAATATGATGCTGAGACCAATCGCCCTCTGAGGGTGGATACGATAGTGATATCCACTCAGCACGATGAGTTTATCTCTCCGGCCGATGGCTCTGCGGAAGCACAGGCTGCCGCCGACGCTGAGATGCAGCGCATCATAACCGAAGATGTGGAGAGAGTGCTGATTCCTCGAGTGAAAGCAAAGCTCCCGGCTGAAGTGGCCGCTATGATTGACGGCTACAAACTGTTGGTCAACCCCACGGGAAAGTTTGTGATTGGAGGCCCTCATGGCGACACAGGGCTGACCGGGCGCAAGATTATTGTCGACACCTATGGCGGACGTGGAGCCCACGGAGGCGGTGCGTTTTCAGGTAAGGACCCCTCAAAGGTTGACCGCTCGGCGGCCTATGCCGCACGCCACATAGCCAAAAATCTTGTGGCGGCCGGTGTGGCGCGCGAGGTTTTGGTACAAGTGGCCTACGCCATTGGCAAAGCCGAACCGGTGAGCCTCTGCATCGACACTCGCGACACGGCCCTTGTCCCACTTTCTGACTCCGAGATAGCCGACAAGGTCAAAACCATGCCTGAATTTGATATGACTCCATACGCCATAGAGCGTCGTCTCAAGCTCCGCCAGCCCATCTATCGCGAGACAGCCGCCTACGGTCATATGGGACGGCAGCCCCAAGTGGTCACAAAGCGTTTCCACTCGCGCTATGAGCCCGAGAAAGTCTGCGAGGTAGAACTCTTCACTTGGGAGAAACTTGATGCAGTAGCTGCCGTAAAGAAGGCTTTCGGCCTTTGATTCCCGTCAATCGGTTTATTCCTTCACGCCATACGCAAGGTCCCCGGCATCCCCAAGGCCGGGGACTATGTATGAATGGGGATTGAGTTCGGGATCAATGGCTCCTACCCACACTGTGGTCTTCTCGGCGGGAAACACCTCACTGACGTAGTCAATGGCTTTCTGTGAAGCTATCACAGAGGCAATGTGGATATGCGTGGGCTCCCCTTTGGTGAGCAATGCTCGATAACTCAACTCCATACTCGAGCCCGTGGCAAGCATCGGATCTGCAATAATGAGAGTCTTTCCCTCGATTTTGGGCGAGGCTATGTATTCGATGAATACATCAAAACTGTCTTTCTCTCGATATTTGCGATAGGCAGAGACAAAGGCATTCTGGGCTTGGTCAAAATAAGCCAAAAATCCTTGATGAAACGGAATGCCGGCACGGAAAATAGTAGCGAGCACCGGCTGCTCATTGAGCCGGTCGCAAGCGGCCGCAGCCAAGGGCGTCTGCACCTGTCGGCGTTCATAGTTGAGGCGTTTGGAAATTTCGTAAGCCATAATCTCGCCTATACGCTCAAGATTGCGGCGAAATCGGAGCATATCTTTCTGCACTTCTTTGTCGCGCAGTTCGCTCATATACTGGCTCATAAGTGAAGGAGTCTCTGCAAAGTTAATGATTTCCATAATATAGGTGTGTATGAGTTAATTGTTAGTATCGTTTCAGATTGCTTTGCCACTTCCGCCATATCTCGTGGCTGATGCAGCCGTCAGTTCCTGCTCCACGAGATGCACAAACTGATAGTTCTTTAGCCCCCATTTCGGTGCTATCAGCAACGTTTCGGGCGCCTGCGAGACAAATCTTTCAATAGCAATATCCGTGCGCAATCGTTTCACTATGCGTGCGCACAAGCGTGCATATTCCGAGGCTGCGAATAGCTTTACCTCAACCTCTCCACGTTCCACAAGGCCGGCCAGCGGAGTGTGGCGCAACAGTTGAAGCTGATGTATTTTCACACAGTCTACCGGCAGACGG
>JAFLRW010000064.1 GCA_022511285.1 Duncaniella sp. | reverse complement strand
TCGTCAACAAATATGAATTCTATATCTTCGGTCAAGGTCTGGGCGAAGAGGGAGCGGATGCAGCGCTCTATATATGGCTCTACGCCATAGACCGGGATGAGGACTGAGACTTTAATCATTTTCCTATCGATTTTTTTAGATAATCGATTGCTTTAGCCTGCTCTGCAGGGATGATGTCATTGAACGTGGTGTAGTCAACGCTTTGGAGGCTCTGTATTTTTTGGCCTACATCTTCGGGATGAACGGCTTGGGCCTCGAGAGAGTATTTCTTTAAGAGATGGGCCATGCGATTGTCTCTGTCGCCGTCGACGGCCAGGAAGGGACGACGGAATATCATTGAGAAGACTATGGCGTGGAACGAACCGCTCACCACACACGCTGCGTGGCTGATGAGATTCAGGAATTGTTCAGGGCCGGCCTGGGTCTGAAAGTCGACATTCAATCCTCTGAGGGCCTTGTAGTCTGACAGACCTAAGAGTTTTGTCACCACGATTTTCCAGCCGGTGGCTTTGTGGACGGCCTTGGCTATGTCCAATACGTTGTCGCGAATGTAGGGTGTGTATAGGAGTATATAGTTTCCGTCGACCAGCGGGGTCTCGGCTGCCAATGAGCGCCACTGCGATGCGGAGAGGAGCAACGTGGGGTCGGGCACGATGGCAATCTCCTTGTCTGTGAGCGCTGAGAGGGTTTGCGCCGTGCCCTCCTCGCGGGCACTGATGGCGCTGAACGAGGGTAAGAGCGTTGAAATTCTTGTTGTGTCAAGCAGCCGGGTGTCGGGGCCGATACTGGATGCGTAGGAGATTTTATTTCCGTCCTTGACAAAGTCGAGATAGTAGGCCCAGGAGAAGTCGTGACACGTAGAGTTCCAACATTGGTCGCTCCCGGTGATATATGTGTCATATTTCCCCAACTCTGTAGCCAAGGCTTGTTCGGTGTTAATCTCTTTGGTGAGGATGAGGCGTTGACTCAAAAATCGCTCGAAGTTATCATATTTCTCGAGGCGTTTTTTAGTGAATCCCGGTATCAGCAAGTCGACTGCTCGACGGCGCAGTCGCTTGAAGAGGGGGGATGTGTAGGGGTTGGGATACATCGAGAGCTGAGAGAATGGACGGAAGTTGATTATCTCGTTCTCAACGCCGAGTGCGAACAGAGTCTGCTGCAAGGCGTAGGCCTGCAGCATTGAGCCGTAATTGTGAGCGGCATGAAAAGTTATTGTCGCCGTTTTGTGATCCACGAGGTTATTGTCAGAATTTGACTCACAGCTGAGTCCTTTAGTCGGTGTATATAATATATAATTGTGGCCGCCGGCCATACGCCTATGATTTTTCTGAGGCAATTGAACGCTCCGGTCCACGCCCCGTAGGGGGTGGGATGGCGCAGCTGTGCGTTGCCTCCGACGGCCTCATCGACGTCTCGGCGGTATAGAGCCATCAGCCGGCCGAGCTCATCTAATGTGCGGATGCCTTTTTCCGTGACCGGAAGCAGGAGGGAAATTCCTTTGTCGTGGG
Organism: Duncaniella sp.; assembly: GCA_022511285.1. Lineage (GTDB taxonomy): Bacteria > Bacteroidota > Bacteroidia > Bacteroidales > Muribaculaceae > Duncaniella. Next base: position 8,162 of record JAFLRW010000064.1, on the reverse strand, counting down.
GTGGAATCTCATCAGCCGGGCTGACTTTACCAAGCCCCCAGAAGTCACCTATTGTGATGTCGGAGCATCGGCTCGGAGAGGCAAACCGACAGCCGTAGCAGGATGGACGATAAGAGTCGCCGTTGATAAAGGCTGTGTAATAAATATCTCTTAACGGGTGTTCATAATATGAGAGCGATTCATAGACAATCTTGTCAGATTTGTCGACAACTTTTATCTTGAAACTTTGCCCGTCTCTGAACTCTATTTTACCAACACTATCAGGCTCAATGCCATTATGCCTCAGATAGTCTTTAAGAAATTCAAGCGACGGCACACCGTGACACACAATGTCGACAAGCAGAAGATTCTCGGGGGTCTTGTTGAAAAGAGCTTTGACAGCTGCCACCTGACACGGAGTGCCGATAAACAGCACCCGGCGCCCGGCCTCGACATCTGTCACAATATTGCCGAACTCGGTGAGCAGCGATGACTGCACATATTTCGAGCCTTTCAATTTCTCAAGGTCTTCTTCCCGACAGACTCTGATATGACACACCTTTGCTGCGGGCAATGAGGCACAGCCGTAGACCACGCCGCCCTTTGACAGTGTCATTTTCGAGATAGCCTGTGCCGCACCGCCGGATGTAGTGGTCAGATAATCATGCTTATCCCTGATGATTCCCGCATAGGCCTCCACAGCCTCACGCAAGCCATTGTCGCGCAGAGCAGGGCATGCACGCTCACATTTCTTGCAGTCTATGCAGTCTGCCACATTAATCCGTGGATATATGTGCCCGAAATCGCCCTCAAAAAATGAGATGCATTTCTTAGGACACACCGCCGAGCAAACACCGCAACCGGTGCAGATGCTATAATCACAAGTCTTTTCCACGCGACAATTTTTTAACAATCTGAGTCGATATGGTCAATCGCTCAGCGGAACTGAAGCCAAAAAACCACACAGAGGCCAGAGCTATCAGAAAAGAGAATGTCAGCGACACAGCCAAGACAGCAATCCGATGTGTGAAATAGCCGACAATATATGGCTCACACAATATCGTCAACGGCAAGCTGACTGCTATCACGCCACAAAAGGGCAACATCACATAGCGCAGGTAGAACCGCAGTGAATAGCCTAACTGGTGCTTACAGAACCAGAATCTGAGCCCTCCGCCTATGAGATTAAACACAATATTGAGATAGAACACTGACAGAGGCGACATTCCCATCTTCAATGCAATGTAGGCGGCGGGAAGCACCACCAACAGAGCCAGACTTACTATTATTTGATAGTTACGTATCCTGCCCGTCGCGGCGAGCGACGCCATCATCGGTCCGCCAAACAGATTGGAACATAGGCTGTCTATTAAAATAAGCACTAAAAACACAGCCGTGAAATCGGGCACCGTCACCAACCATACTCCGAGAATACGATCCATATTGATTACCAGCGGCAACATTACGAGCCACAACAGGCAGCAAGAGAATTTTATCCCCCGATAGGTCAACAGCTCCATCGAGTCAATCTCGCCTGCTGCATAATTCTTGGTAATCTGTGGATTAAGTGCTAATTGGAAGTTTCCGATAAGAGACGACACCGCGTTTGACACTTGGTCGGCCACGCCCTTTGCAGCATTCAGGACGGGGCCGAAAAAGATGTTCAAAAGTATTCCCAACCCCTGCCCTCTCACAAGCCAAGCTATGCTTCCGAACAGATTCCATCCGGCAAACACCAGCATCTCCCTGAACAGCCCCGGAATGTAAACACACCTGAGAGAACACTCTTTGAATTTTCGCAGACTAATACAGATATATGAAGCGGCTACTATGGCGTGGACTCCCAGCACCAAAAATCCGTAACAAGCAAGTTTATTGGATGTTATCACCACCAAGGCAAAGGCAATTGACAGCTTCAGCAATGATTCCAATATGCTGAGCAGCGCAAAGATTTCCATTTTCTCATGGGCGATGATAGCCGAATTGAACGGCACCTGCATTATATTTATACAGAACACTGCGATAGATGTCTGATACACAATATTAGCGCCGGCAACGCTCTCGGCTGGTATCACCAATTTATGATTGACAAACCACAACCCCACCGTTTCAGCCAGCATCAGCACCACCACCGCTATTGCCAAATGAATGGAGATTGACGTGGAGAACACATTTTTAAGCGATTGTTCCGTCCCTTCAGGATTGCCGAGCTCGTAATTAATAAAACGCTGGGTGGCTGTCGACATACAGCTGTTGAGAAATGACAGCATCAACACCACTCCACCAACGACAGTGTAGACTCCATAGTCATCCACACCCAACTCGTCGAGGACCACTCGCGAGGTGTAAAGATTCACCCCCATAATCAGGAGCATCCTGACGTATAGGAGCAGCGTATTTTTCGCTATGCGTTTATTGTCGCTAATCTGCATTGTAAAAATCAAGCGTGAGGGTCAGAGGAGCTCAACATAGTCAGTGGGTGAGACTTCGACAAGAGCGGAAAGGAAACCTTGCAGGGATACCATTATGCGTTTTTTTCGTGAGCCTTTGATGCTCACCAAGCGGCTTTCATAGCCATCAAAAGGACCTTCGGAGATAATGCGCACTTTTGCGCCCACCATTTTGTCAGTCAGTTCGCCGGGAGTCACATACATCGGGGTTTTCAACGTGGCCACCGCTGTGACAAACATTTGCATTTCGCGCTCAGGCACAGTGATGGGCTGGCGGTAAGGGAGCCCTTTGGCATAGCGATATTGCAATGTGGGAGTTTTGGCCACCAAGGGGTCGAGACGCTCGCGGGATGTGTGGACAAACAATAAGTCGCGGATATAGGGGACCGTCACTCTGCTGCGGCGTCCGGCCCTTGTCTCTATCACTTCTGTGAGCGGCGTAAACACCTCAAAGCCGAGGCTCTCGAGCTCAATGTATGCCGGACGCGAGGCATTGGGGCGCTTAAGATCGCGCATTGCAAACCAGAATTTTTCCTCTGAGCTGTCTGTTGCTTCCAATCTCCTTCAACCGCTAATGAAAAATATCTCTATTCCTGCAAAGATGATATATAGCTAAAATCTAAGCAGTTACAACTCATAGACGTAAAGTTTATCGCATCCGACGATTTCTTAAGGTCTTGAATATGTAGCACGTTTTTATCCGGATATTATGATACAATATCGTGGGAAGAAACATTAACGACCACAAAGTTACCACATAAAATTATAAAAAACTAATATCATAGCGCAAAATAATGGTGGTTGGAGATACATTATCCACTCTTTTTTGACCTCAAGCATAAAAGTCAGCGCCTCCGCCCCCATCCCGTTCATTCAGCTATCAACCACATTATCAGTTCGTGAGATAATGACAGTTGACTCAAGCTGATAAGATTTTAGCATCATCTGCGTTTGCCAATATATCTAAAATAACACCCAATCATATTCAAAGTTGACCAAAACGCAATATTATATCGCTAATTATCAAGATTTTAGCGATTTTATATTCACAAAAAGTTGTCCAAAATAAAAATTTTTATCAGATTTTTTATTCATTTTGTTTGCTAAAACGGAGCGATGTGTGTAACTTTGTCGTCACAAACTTAGTTCACAAACACACCCCCACTCATAATACACAACAGCAAAAGATGATACATACGGTTATCAAGCGCGACGGACGTGTCGTAGGCTATAACGAAGAAAAAATAAAGGCCGCCATACGCAAAGCCATGCTCACCACCGAGCTTGGCGAAGACGAGACATTAATATGCCGCATCTCCGACATTATCACTATGACCGGACCCGACCGTATGACTGTCGAGGAGATTCAAGACCGTGTAGAGCTCGAATTGATGAACTCTCCACGCAAAGAGGTGGCAAAAAAATACATAGCCTACCGCAACCAGCGTTCGATAGCACGTAAAGCCAAGACGCGCGATGTGTTTCTGGAAATCATCGAAGCTAAAAACAACGACATCACGCGTGAAAACGCCAATATGAACACCGACTCGCCTGCCGGAATGATGATGAAGTTTGCAAGCGAGACCACAAAACCGTTTGTTGACGACTATCTGCTTTCGCCGGAAGTGCGTGAGGCCGTCGAAAGTGGCTATATACATATCCACGACAAGGATTACTATCCCACAAAGAGCTTGACCTGTGTGCAGCACCCTCTCGACCGCATACTCCGCTGCGGCTTTGTGGCCGGACATGGCGAATCTCGCCCGGCAAAACGCATTGAGACGGCAAGCATAATCGGGTGTATCTCGCTCGAAACGGCTCAAAACGAGATGCACGGCGGCCAGGCAATCCCGGCCTTCGACTTCTACCTCGCCCCCTTCGTGCGCTCGTCATATAAAGAGGAAATCAAAAAATTAGAGGACCTTACCAACCTCGACCTTAGCATCTTATACGACGCCGACATCAAGGATTACATCAAAGCTCCGGTTGATGGCCTGGAGGGAAATGAACGATATAAGCAACACGCCATCAACCAGACTGTCAGCCGTGTGCATCAGTCGATGGAGGCTTTTATCCATAATATGAACACAATCCACTCCCGCGGAGGCAATCAGGTGGTGTTCAGCTCTATAAATTATGGCACAGACACCTCTGCTGAGGGACGGTGCATCATCCGCGAACTGCTCAACTCCACCTATGAGGGTGTGGGCAACGGAGCCACAGCCATCTTCCCTATTCAGATATGGAAAAAGAAACGCGGCGTGAGCTATCTCCCCTCCGACCCCAATTACGACCTCTTCCAGCTGGCGTGCAAAGTGACAGCTCGCCGCTTCTTCCCAAATTTCGTCAACCTTGACGCCACATATAATTATCACGAAAAGTGGACCCCCGACGACCCTCAGAGATATCTCTACGAAGTGGCCACAATGGGATGTCGCACACGCGTGTTTGAGAATCGTTATGGCGAAAAGACATCTATAGGGCGTGGCAATATAAGCTTTACAACCATAAATATCGTAAGGCTTGCCATAGAATGTATGAACATTCCTGACTGCGACAAGCGCATCGGACTATTCTTTGAGAAACTCGACTCTGTGCTCGATATTACTGCACGCCAGCTCTGCGAGCGTTTCGATTTCCAAAAAACGGCTCTTGCCAAACAGTTCCCCTTGCTGATGTCGCGTCTTTGGAACGGCTCTGATACCCTCCGCCCCACCGACACCATAGAGTCAGTCATTAATCAAGGCACACTCGGCATTGGCTTTATCGGACTGGCAGAGTGCCTGATTGCACTCATTGGCAAACACCACGGAGAATCATCCGAGGCTCAGGAATTAGGCCTGCGCATTATCACTCATATGCGCGACAGAGCCGTTGAATTCTGCGAAAAGTTCGGCCACAACTTCTCTGTGCTGGCCACACCCGCCGAAGGGCTCTCCGGCAAATTCACACGTAGAGACCGTCGCTCATTCGGAATAATCCCCGGTGTGACTGATAAGGACTATTATACCAATTCCAACCATGTCCCCGTCTACTATAAATGCTCGCCTCGCCATAAAGCTGAGATAGAAGCGCCTTATCACGAACTTACACGCGGCGGACACATCTTCTACGTGGAAATTGATGGCGATGCCACCCACAATCCTAAAGCGATTTCCGACATCGTTGACCTTATGGACCGATACAATATCGGCTACGGCTCTGTGAACCACAATCGCAACCGCTGCATGCAATGTGGTTACGAAGATGCCCAGGAGGGTCTGACTGAGTGCCCGAAATGTCACAGCAAAGACATCGACAGCATTCAGCGCATCACCGGCTATCTCGTAGGCACCACTGACCGTTGGAACAGCGCCAAACTCGCTGAGCTCAAAGACCGAGTGGTGCACCGATGAGAGTTGTTGACATAATTGCGGGCACCACTGTCGATGGCCCGGGACTACGCACATCCATATATTTTGCAGGGTGTGCCCACCACTGCCCCGGGTGTCAGAATCCCCACACCCACAGCCCTTCGGCCGGGAAGGATATGACTCTCGATGAGTTGCTGACTGTCATTGATGAGCAGCAGTTTGACGTAACATTCACCGGTGGCGACCCATTTTTTCAAGCTGAGGAGATATTGCCTCTTGCAATAGCGGTTAAAGAGCGAGGCTACAATCTGTGGTGTTACACCGGCTTCACTTATGAGCAAGCAATGGCCTCCACGGTTATCAGCAGATTGATGCAATACATAGATGTGCTCGTCGACGGGCCTTACATTGACGAGCAGCGCGATGTCACTCTCCCCTTTCGCGGTTCGGCCAACCAACGGCTCATTGATGTAGGAAAATCATCAACTGAGAGGATTGTTGAATACGTTCCGTGAAATTCATCAATTCTGTGTAAGAGCCAACGAAAGCACACTCAGCCTCACCGTCGGTTGACTCTGTTTCAGTGTTTCAAGCGCTGCCACCATAGTAGACCCTGTGGTGATGACATCGTCGACCACAAGAACATGCTTTCCGAGCAACTCTTGTGGGTTTCTCACAGCCAATGTGCTTGCTGAATTTCTACGACGCGCTTCCGCGTTTTTGCGTGTCTGCGTAGAGTGCCATTTTCTTGCCCATAGATTAGAGCCGACGGGAATGCCCGTAGCCATTGACAGACCCTCGGCAATAGCTTCTGTCTGATTATATCCACGCTGCATTCGTCTGAGAAAATGAATCGGAATTGGAAGAATGAGATCTATTCCATCAAAGAAACCCGCAGGCTGTAGTTCTGAGGCAAAACGCCCTGCCAGTTTTCGCCCTATAGACGGACGCCCTTGATATTTCGCATCGACAATCAGACGGGAATACCGGCTCTCTTTTGAGTAATAAAACATCGATGCACATCTCTCCACAGGTGCCATAAGCGTCACAAGCCTATCGTGAATAATATTAGGCTGCGTGAGGTGCAGATTGGTGGATGGAAAATCCATCATACACCCTACACACATCACATCTTCACCCTTCAGAAGAGGTGTAGCGCACACGGTGCAGAGGCGAGGCATCACCACATCCACCACGTCAGTCACCACATCAGCCACACATCTAATCAGCTGCTTCAGTCTCAGTCTGTTCACGTACAAGCCTGTTGATGATTCTTGTAATAACACTCGGTTCAAACCCTCGCTGTGCTGCAAACCTGAGCGTTTTCAGTCTGTTTTCATATATCCCCAGTCCTCCGGCCAATCCTCTTGCCTTTTCCTTGACCACTTTAACAGCGACAGAAAGATACTCCGAATCTTCAATCCCGTCAAAGGCCTGCTCCACACATTCACGTTCAAGACGCTTGGCCCGAAGATGCTGAATAATTTTATATCTACCCCAACCGCTGAAAATCAACTTATCGTGGGCGTAGGCCCGTGCAAATCTATTGTCGTCAAGATAACGCGAGTCTATGAGTTTTTTCAATATTCGCGAGACTTCGGCTGACGATACCCCCCATTGTGTGAGCTTCTTAATAATATCCGGACTGCACTGCTCACACTTGTCGCACAGCGCTGCAGCGCGAGCGCATGCCTCGGAGGGGGTCAATATTCTGCTCCGAATCATTGCGGACGATTAGCTTTGGCAAAACGATCTCGCCCGTGAATATCTTTACTGATCACCACATCCTCCCATCCCGAATTTACGAGAAAGGCCGTAAGGTCTGCCGCATAAAGCGGATTAATTTCAAAATAGAGTTTTCCGCCCGGCTTAAGCACTCGAAAAGCCTCGGATGCTATTGCCTTATAAAAGCGCAAGGGGTCATTATCCGGAACAAATAGAGCCACAGCAGGTTCATAATCAAGCACATTTGCTGACATCTCTCCGCGTTCACTCTCAGTAATATATGGAGGATTACTTACCACTATGTCAAAACTTTGCTCATCAAAAGGGAAACGAGATAATGCATCGTGTATCACAAAATTGATTCTTGCTTTTTTTAGCGAGGCGTTTTTGCGAGCCACTGCGAGCGCATCGGCCGAAATATCAAATGCCACCACTCGTGCAAACGGCAAATTCCGGCTCAAAGCTATCGCCATACATCCCGAACCTGTGCAGGCGTCAATGACGGCAAGGTCTTCCCTCCGCTTATTCTCATCAATAATGATATCAATCAACTCGGCAGTCTCAACACGGGGAATCAATACAGCCGGGGTGACACACAGGTGCATGCCGTGCCAATAGACATCGCCGGTGATATACTGAATAGGCTCGTCGTGCA
>JAFLRW010000063.1 GCA_022511285.1 Duncaniella sp. | reverse complement strand
CGAGATGGGCGGTTACGAGGCCGACGAAGAAATCGACTAATCCCGCGCCCTACACACACTCTAATTAATACATCCCCCACGCTCCCTGCCCCACAGCAGGGAGCGTAACTTTCCCCTCCCTACAACCACCCCGGCACTCTGTGTTGATAAAATGTTAATAACTTTTGTAAATATATCGGGAGAATATTTGGTGGGGCGCGGAATAATCACTACCTTTGCATCGCTAAATGAACAATGGCGAGATAGCTCAGTTGGTTAGAGCGTCGGATTCATAACCCGGAGGTCCCGAGTTCAATTCTCGGTCTCGCTACTTGGTTGGCACACCATCTGTCATCGGCACCGCTCCCCCGCAGTGCCGATGATTTTTTTAGTCGGTAGAGCCACCCGTTTTTCTCCGGGCCAACCCCTGACTCAGGCCTATGGCCGGTGTCGGGGGTGCTCGGCATTATCGCACCATTTTGGCCATACGGCGGTTGTAACTTTGCATTTTCTCACCCTGCAACAGCTATTTTCAATTATTTTGCCTATCTTTGCATTGACTCTGTTATGACTGACTCTACCGACATACTCAACATCTCCATAATGCGGCTCACCGAGCGCCAACTGCTGGAGCGGCTTGACAGCGGTGTGCTCGTCACACCTAATCTGGACCACTTGGTGAAGCTGCAGACCGACCGCCACTTCTATGAGGCATACCGCAGTGCCGAGTGGGTGGTGTGTGACAGCCGCATACTCCGCACCGTATCGCGCCTGCTCCGCAACCCCATTCCGGAGGCAATCCCGGGGAGCTCGTTTTTCACTGCCTACTATCTCCATCACGCCGCCGACCCCGACTGCCGCATCTTTCTGCTCGGCGCCCGCCCGGGTGTGGCCGACGAGGCTCGCCGCCGCATCAACAGGCGCATAGGGCGAGAGATTGTGGTGGGGGCACACTCCCCTTCGTTTGGATTTGAGAAAAACCCCGACGAGTGCATCGAAATTGCCGACATCATTAATAGATCGGGAGCCAACGTGGTGTTGGTGGGCGTTGGCGCTCCGAAACAGGAGAAATGGATAGCCACCCACCGCCATAAGATGCCGGGGGTGAAACTATGGATGGCGTTGGGAGCCACCATCGACTTTGAGGCCGGAAATATCAGCCGAGCCCCACGCTGGGTGCAGCGCATCTGCATGGAGTGGTTTTACCGCTTCCTCAAGGAACCAAAACGGCTGTTCAAGCGCTATTTCATTGACGATATAAAGTTTTTCTACTTTTTCATCCTGCAACTTGCAGGGAGATATAAAAACCCGTTTCAGCAATGACCCTTATCGAGAATAAAGAATTTGAGGGGGAGCGTCCCCTGTTTGCCCAACACCATCTGCACCTTGTCAACGTCACTATCCACGCCGGCGAGAGCGCGCTGAAATGCGGCACCGACATCCGCGCCGAGCATTGCCGTTTTGAGGGGAAATATCCCTTCTGGCATGTGGACGGATTTGTGATTGAAAACTGCCTTTTCACCCCAGGCGGTCGGGCCGCACTGTGGTATTCGCGCGACTGCACTATGCGCCACACCAAAGTGGAGGCCCCGAAGATGTTTCGCGAAATGTCGGGCATCACACTGGAGGATGTAGATATCCCCGACGCTCAGGAGACCCTCTGGCATTGCAGCAACGTCAAGATTGACCGCGTCAGCGTGGACCACGCAGACTATCTCTTCATGCACTCCGAAAACATCAGGATTGACCGGTGGAAGCAGCAGGGCAACTACTCGTTCCAGTATTGCCGCAACGTGGAGATACGCAATGCCGACATTCACTCGAAGGATGCCTTCTGGAACACCGAGGATGTCACCGTCTACGACTCTAAGCTCGATGGCGAATATCTCGGATGGCACTCGCGCAATCTGCGATTGGTGCGCTGCCATATCTCAGGCACTCAACCCCTCTGCTACTGTAAAAACCTCGTGCTCGAGGATTGCACCTTCGATGCCGACGCCGATCTCGCCTTTGAGGACTCCGACCTGAAGGCCACCATCCTCTCTCCAATGACCTCCATCAAAAACCCGAGGTCAGGCTCAATCAGCCTCCCGCACGCCGGAGAGATTATCATTGACGAAAACATCTTACAACCGGCTGACTGCCACATCGAACAATCTGAACAATGACACTGAAGAGCGACTATTTCGACAATGTCCCCTCGCGTAAGGGCTCAGGCTCCTACAAATGGGACTGCCGTCCCGGAGTGCTCCCCTTATGGGTGGCCGATATGGACTTCCCCACGGCGCCCTGCATCATCGAGGCTCTCTCAAAGCGGGCGGCCCACGGAATTTTCGGCTACACGTTTGTGGGCGACGACTACTACGACGCCCTCTGCCGATGGTTTGCCGAGCGACACGCCTACACGATTGACCGTGAGATGGTAATCTACACCATCGGCGTAGTGCCGGCCCTCTCCGCCATCATCAAAGCCCTCGCCAAAGAGGGGGAGGGCGTAGTGGTGCAGACTCCGGTCTACAACTGCTTCTTCTCGTCGATACGCAATAACGGCTGCCGTGTGGTGGAGAATCCGCTACTGCGACACGACCTCCCCGACGGCACTTTCACCTACACGATGGACCTCGAAGCTCTTGACCGCATATGTGCCGACCCTTCGGTGACTCTAATGCTTCTCTGCAACCCGGCCAACCCTGCCGCTCGCCTATGGACACGCCAAGAGCTCGAAGAGGTGTGCCGCATCACTGCGCGCCACGGGGTGAGAGTGGTCAGCGACGAGATTCACTGCGAACTGACCCCTCCCGCCACATCTTACACCCCTTACGGCACTATCGACAAGAGCGCCATCATCTGCGTCTCCCCGTCAAAAGCATTTAACACCGCCGGACTGCAGCTGGCAAACATTGTCTGTCCCGACGCCGCGACACGCGCTCTCATTGACCGCGCCATCAACCTCAACGAGGTGTGTGATGTCAATCCCTTCGGAGTAGAAGCTCTCAAGGCCGCCTACACCCCCGAGGGGGCCGAATGGCTCGATGCGCTGCGCTCTTACATTTACGCCAACTATCAGTTTGCACACGAACAGCTGCGCAAACACCTGCCTCAATGCCCGGTGGGACTGTTGGAGGCCTCCTATCTGGTGTGGTTGGACATCACACCCCTCGGGCTGACCGGCGACGAGGCCGAGGAATTGCTGATAGAACACGCCGGAGTGTGGATAAACTCCGGCCACATGTATGGCGACAACCGCTACATCCGCATCAACCTCGCCTGCCCGCGGGCGCGACTTGCCGACGGGCTTGACCGCATCTGCAAAACATTAGCTTCCCGGTGAGCGACATCTCTCTGATACGCTCCGGACGCCCCATCACGCCGGGCCGCCAGCTGCTGCTCGCGGCCCAACTCTCGTGGCCCGCGATGATGGCCCAGCTATCGAGCATAATGATGCAATACATTGACGCCGCTATGGTGGGGCGCCTCGGCGCCGACGACTCCGCGGCCGTCGGCCTCGTCTCCACTTCACTGTGGCTATGCTGGGGCGTCTGCTCAATGATCACCACGGGGTTCTCCGTGCAGGTGGCCCACAGCATCGGAGCGTCAGACTTCGAGCGCGCCCGGTCGATTCTGAGACAGAGCATCCTGTCGTGCTTCATCTTCAGCCTCTTGGTGGCCGTCGCAGCCGGAGCCGTGGCCTATCCCCTCCCCCACTGGCTTGGAGGCTCCGACGCCGTATGCCACAAGGCCTCGCTCTATTTCTTAGTGTTCGGGCTGTCGCTGCCGCTTCTCACTTTTAACTATCTTGGCAGCGGAATGCTCCGCTGCGCCGGAAATATGAAAGTGCCCGGAGCGCTTAATGTGATGATGTGTGTGCTCGATGTTGTCTTCAACTTCCTTCTCATCTTCGACAGCCGCACTTACACCCTCTGCGGCTTCAACCTGCATATTCCCGGAGCCGGACTCGGTGTGCTCGGCGCAGCCCTCGGCACTGTTGCCGCCGAGACTGTCACAGCCGGAGCTGTGATGTGGTATCTGCTGCGCTGTCAGCCCGACATCTGTCTGCGCGGCACTCATGGCTCCTTCCGTCCGTCGCTCTCCACTCTGCGCAAGGCTGCGCGTGTGTCAGCTCCGATGACGTTGGAGCACGCCATCATATGCGGCGCTCAGATAGCCGTCACTGTCATCGTGGCCCCTCTCGGGGTAATGGCTATAGCTGCCAACTCATTTGCAGTGACAGCAGAAAGCCTCTGCTATATGCCGGGCTACGGCATAGCCGACGCCGCCACCACGCTCGTGGGGCAAAGCTACGGCGCAGGGCGCAAGGACCTTGCCAAGCGATTCGGCTACATCACCACTGCCATGGGGATGTTGACTATGTCTCTGATGGGCGTGGTGCTCTACTTGTTTGCACCGTTAGTGATGGGATTGATGAGTCCGGTGGCCGAAATCGTTGATCTTGGCGCCTCGGCCCTACGCATCGAAGCCTTTGCCGAACCGATGTTTGCCGCCTCGATAGTAGCCTATGGCGTTATGGTGGGTGTGGGCGATACAATCCTCCCCGCTGCGATGAACTTTGGCAGCATCTGGTTAGTGCGCATCCCCCTGGCAATCATCTTAGCTCCGACGATGGGGCTCGACGGCGTGTGGTTAGCTATGTGCATCGAGCTCTGCTTCCGCGGCGCCATATTCATTTGGCGCCTCTGCTCCGGGGCCTGGCTCAAAAAAGGATTGACAGTCTGAATCAACAAAACAATATCCTATTATAAAACAATCCCCCTGCCACACGCAGGGGGATTGTTTTATAATAGGGATGTTCTTATCGGATGATATTACCAGTTGCCCTTGTTGAACTTAACATCGGCATCCTTTATAGTCTCATAGGCGTCCATAAAGCCGGGGTTGTTCCAACCGCGAACACCTGCATTAGAGTTACCCTCGGTCATTACGATTACCATATTCATCCAGGCCGGACGACCGTTGGTGTTAAAGCGAGCAGCTTCATACCAGTTGGTTCCTTCATAGCCACGAGTAACGGAGTAGTTGAGACGCTTGATGTCGAAGAGAGTCTGACCTTCGCCCCAGAACTCTACTCGTTTCTGGAATATGATTTCTTCGATGATATCCTCCTGAGAAGACACCTTGCAAGTGTAGTTGGGGTCGCGATAGGCCTTCATCCACGCCTCAATCTGATTCTTACCTTCGGCAGCGTTGAGGTGAGCCTGTGCCTCGATAGAGATAAAGCTCATCTCCTCCATACGCATCAAGGGGATAGCGGTGGCCGAGCCGGTGAGATAATCATCAATCTCGCCCTGACCGGGACGGAACTTAATCTGCGAGAGTTTAAACTTGTTGCGGAATGTAAGAAGGTTGACACCGCCTGCAAGCTGAATCTTGGCAAGAAGGCCCAAACCGGAGTGAGGCATCCAGGAAAGTTTACGGAAGTCAGTGTCAGAGATGCGCTGATACATCTTCCAGTCAATATCGCGATGAGCGCCGACATTAGCGTAGCCATATTTAGCCTCGGCAGACATAAATGAGGTGAAGTTACAGATACCTGTAGTCACCGCACGGTTTTCAGAGGTCAGCTGAGCAGACCACATCCACGAGGGGTTGGCAGCGGCGTTGTTGAATCCTGTGCTGGGATTGGTCCACTGAGCCTCGGTGAGAGGAGAGCGACGGCTCTCGGCGATGGCCATATCAGCATACTCCTTAGCCTTTCCATAATCTTCAAGCCACATATAGAGACGGGCATAGAGACCATAAACAACGGCAAGGTTGGGGAACTCATTTGTTTTGAACTCATCGGGGCAGTTGGCAATATGCTCGGTGGCATATTCGAGGTCGCCTTTGATAAATTCAGCCATTTGAGTACGGGTGGCACGAGGATTGTTTGCAGCCTCAGTGTCGGTGGTCTTCTCAGTAACGATGGGCACAGTGAGATTGAGCACACTACGATTGGATGTGCCATCATCCTCGGTTGAATCGAGGTTGGGAGAGGTACCCTCACAGGGAAGATACTCAAACCAACGTGCCATATCAAGGTAAGCCATAGCGCGGAAGGCGAGAGCCAAAGCGCGGCAACCCATAGCCTGGGGCTCCTCAACATCTTCGGGGAAAGCCTGAGCGCCCTTATTGGCTGAGAGCACGAGGGTGGTGTAATAGTTCCAGATTCGCTGGGGATAGAAGTGACCCTCACCCATACTTCTGAGCTGTGCGTAAGCAGCAAGGTGGTCATAGCTTGTGCCGTTGACATTGACGGTCATATCTCCGGTCATAGCGTCGCGAATCATCATCATCGCGGGATAACCGAAGTCACCGTGCCAATCAGAAGCGTCAGAGCTTGACTTCAGAATTGTGGTGGGCATTGCATAAAGGGTAGCCGAACCAGCTTTCACTGAGGAATTGAGCTGCTCCTGAGTGATGGTAGAGCCGGAGGGCTGCACCTCATCGAGACAGCCGGTGAGTCCGATGACTGCGGCAGCGCTGAGTGTCAGAGAAGCAAATATTTTGGTTTTCATTGTGATTAGTCTGTCTATCTACGTGATTAGAAAGTGACATTGATACCGCCTGAGAGGGTGCGGATGGGAGAGTAGTAAGTATTGGACGAGCTACCGTTCACGTGCTGAGAGAGTGCGTCGTGAGCCATTGACTGACGGGGATCAAGACCTCTGCGCTTTGACCAGAGAGCGAGATTTTCACCTGCGAAGTAGAAGCGAATGCGGTCCACCTGAATCTTCTTTGTCCACTTGGCGGGCAGAGTGTAACCAACGTTCACGTTCTGCAATGAGAGATAGCTTGCATCGGTCAGATAGTAGTTAGAGCCTGTTGAGTTATACCTATCGCCATAAACCCAGCGGGGAATATTGGTCTCAGTATTGTCAGGAGTCCAACCCTTGAGAGCATCTTTGTGGATAGCTGCACCGGAGCTTGTCTGCTGAGGAGCTGACATCAGGGATGCATAGGTAGAATCGTATACCTTGCCGCCAATCTGATAGTTGAACGACACGTTGAAGTCAAAGCCGTAGATGTTACCGTTCACACCGAAGCCGCCATAGAGGTCGGGGAGCGCGGTGCCATGCAGATGGGAGTCAACGCTTGTGTCCAAAGCGCTGCCCGACACTGCCACTTGCTCGCTTCCGATGACATTACCTGCATCGTCGTAGGTATTAACAGTGTGCCACCAGGTGGGCATACCTGTTTCCTTGTCGATGCCTGCAAAAGTAGGATAACGGAAGGTGTAGATTGACTCGCCTTCGCCAAAGAAGAATGCTCCGGACGAGAAACCTTTGACACCGTCAACATCCTGAGACTTACGGCTATCGGGGAGATAGGTAATCTTATTGCGATAGTGGGTGAGGTTAAGGTTGAGACCTACGTTGATGTTCTTTGAACGATACACATCGCCATTGAGTTCAACCTCGACACCGGCGTTACGCATATTACCGATATTGTCATAGTAAGAGGTGTAGCCGAACGAGGGGGGCAGCGGGAATGAGAAGAGCATATCACGGGTGGTGCGGATGAAGCCTTCAACCGAACCGCTCAAGCGCTCGTTCCAGAAGCTGAAATCCACACCGGCATTGAAGTTGCCACCTTTCTCCCAGGTGATGGTGGGATTACCGAGAGTTCCGGGCTCGGCAGCAGGGTTGCCGTTAGAGTCAGTGATTGAGTAGGTGTTGATGTAGCGGTAGTTACCGATACGGTCGTTACCCTGCTCACCATAAGAAGCCTTAATCTTCAACATGTCAATCCAATTGGCCGACTGAAGGAATTTCTCCTTAGAGATAATCCAAGCGCCGGAGAAGGACCAGAAGCTACCCCAACGGTGGTCGGGATGGAAGCGTGAAGAACCGTCGCGACGGAATGAAGCAGAAACGAAGTACTTGCCATCGTAGTCATAGTTAGCGCGAGCAAACCAGCCTTCAGTATTGTAGAGACCGATTGAAGAACCGTTCTGAGCTGAAGTGATACAGCCTGAAAGCTCAGTATTGTCGGGGAGCAGCATATTGCTTGCCACGGCATAGAGGTCGTAGGACTTCTGGTAGTAGTTCTCGTGGCCGAGGAGAAGATTGATGTTGTTGACACCAAACGAGCGGGTCCAGTTGAGGAGCTGCTGGAAGGTGTAGTCATACGCACGAGTGTGTTCAACTGTCACCTGACCGTTCATTACGGCATAAGTGCCATAATAGGGGTTGGTCAGCATGTTGAAACGTGTCTCATCGAGTGACACGGCATTATTGGTGGTAAACTTGAAGTCGTTGAGGAAGCGAATCTCAGCGAAAGCGTTACCGTTGAAAGTGTTGCCGCTATATTTGTCCACATTGAGAAGGTTGTCCTGGATAGGGTTGGCATCGGCGTATGTGGCACGCTCAAGGCCGGCGTTCATACCGTTACCGTAGTCGCGCATCGTAATGCCATAGTCGTCAACCATAATATTTCCTTCACCGTCGCGCACATAGAGAGGATAGATCGGCGCAAGCTGATTGGCCACAGCAAAGATGTTGCCGGTTGAAGCAGAATCGCCGTCACCGTCAAGGGAGTGAGAGTTGTAATGTGAATAGGCCAGGTTAGCGCCTACCTTGAGCCAAGGCTTGGCCTGGATATCGGCAGAGAGACGGCCTGTGAAGCGTTCAAAGTCAGAAGCGGCAGTGATACCGTCGTTGTTAAGGTAGCTGGCCGAGAGGTAGAACGACCCCTTGTCAGTGGCCTGCGAAACACTCAGACTGTATTCTTGACGCAGAGAGTTTCTGAAAGCGGCGTCCACCCAGTTGTCGGGACGGATAAGATACTCCTGACCATTGTAAGTCACCACATTGCCGAGAGTGGCATTGGGGTTAAGACGGAAGCCGGGGAGAATGAGGTTTTCCCCATCAGGTACAGTGTAGACGTTATAGCCGAGATTTGCAAGCATAGTGCTATTTGCATAATCCATAGCGGCAGCAAGAGGTCTGTTGCCGATACCGAAGCCTTCGTAAACGCTGTTGCTGACGGCGCGGGCATAAGCGGCGTAATACTGACCGGGATCAGTGATAACGTCATAGTCGCGAACGGCGCGAGAGTTCTGACCCCACTTGGCGTCAAGTGTCACCTTAGCGTCGCCTTTACCTTTCTTTGTTGTGATGAGGATGACACCATTGGCACCGCGGGCACCATAAAGTGCGTTGGAAGCGGCGTCCTTGAGCACAGTCATCGACTCAATATCCTGAGTAGGGATAGTATTGAGGTCGCCCGAGAAGGGAGTGCCGTCAAGCACGATAAGAGGAGAGTTGCCGGCGTTGATTGATGATATACCACGGATAAAGATAGTGGGGGTCGATGAGCCGGGAGCGCCAGACACATTATTTATCTGGACACCTGACACTTTACCGCTGAGAGCCTCAACCGGGTTGGTCACCTGGATACCTTCAATCTGAGAAGCGTCAAGGACTGAGGCCGAACCGGTAAATGAAGAGCGGGTTGCAGTACCGTAAGCCACAGTGATGACCTCATCGAGCACATTTGACGATGACAGAGTCACAGTCATAGGGCTCGTAGTGATGTCGACCTCCTGTGTGTTCATACCCACATAGGCCACAGACAATTTCTTGACAGATGCGGGGAGCGACAAGGAGAAATTACCATCTAAATCGGTGGCAATTCCAATCTTCGAACCCACTCCCATCACGGTGGCACCTACCAAAGGCTCACCGTTGTCATCGAGCACCACGCCTGTCACGGTGCGGTTTTGAGCC
>JAFLRW010000062.1 GCA_022511285.1 Duncaniella sp. | reverse complement strand
GCCTTCGGCCGCCCCGGCTACGATGATGACGACGACTACAACCCCCTCGACGCCTACTGTGTAGACTGATCTGCGGTGTAGATTGCAAACATTTTTGATGCGGTTGCCCTGGCATCTCTTTCTAAAATCTTCCGGTTTTGAAAAAAATGTCTTATCTTTGTGAATCACCATATTGAGAATCATTAGATGAGACAAAAGTCTATTATAATACCGTTAATTCTTGCCATAGGGATGATTATGGCTGTTATCATTTGCTCCTGTCGGGCTGATGATGCTGACTCACCTGTTCTCCGCGGAAGCGTCAAAGTGATATCTGCCTCCATAGCTCCAGGTGTCTCTGTCGACCCATCGCTTAAAAAAATCAGCCTCACGTTTAATACGCCTATAACCCTCTCTCCATCAGCTGCAATTACGCTTAATGGGATTGCCGTTAATGCATATACTCCCGGGTCGGTATCTTCCACTGAGCTTATAATCGAAGTCGTGCTCGTGAGAGAAAATGCCTACACGCTGCGTGTTCCGTCGGGGGCGGTCACGGACTCTAAAGGACGACGCTCGGAGGCTTATACACTATCGTTCAAAACAGCGCCCTCGAATGAGCCGGGTGAGGAGTCGGGCGAGACAGATGAACCTCAGACAGTGAATCTTATCGATCCGGATGCCACCCCCGCAGCCAAAGCGCTATATCAACTGCTCCTTGATAATTATGGCCACAGGATACTTTCAGGCGTCGTGGGGTCAACGTCGTGGGGCAATGGATATGCCGAGGCTGTAGCTGAGGCAGCAGGGTGCTATCCGGCCATAATAGGCTTTGATTTCATCCGGCTCTTTGATTCCGCCACCGACTATGCCGACATCTCTCCGGTCAGTTCCGTATGGGAGGCCGGTGGAGTTCCGGCCATTACGTGGCATTGGAGTGTGCCCGCTGCTCGTAACTCCTCTCAGTTCACCTGCTCGGCGAGAAACACTGATTTTAATCCGGCCAATGTCGCCATTGTCGGCACGTGGGAAAATTCTGTGGCTGAGGGCGATGTAGCCAAGGTTGCCGCCACGCTGCTTAAACTCAGTTCTGCCGGCATCCCGGTGTTATGGCGCCCCCTTCCGGAGGCTAACGGCGATTTTGTGTGGGGTGCGTGGCACTGGTGGGGCGCAAAAGGTCCGGAGACGGCGCGCGCATTGTGGTTGTGGCTTTACGACAGGCTCACAAATGTTTATGGTGTCCACAATCTTATTTGGGTGTGGACTGCGGATTACACCTCTGCCGGGTCTCTTGCCGATATAGCTCTCGCTCGCACGGCTTATCCCGGTCATGAGAGGGTTGACATTATCGGTGCCGATATATTTGACCGCTCCGGCTTCGGCTCTCGGGCCGACGTATATTCTCTCCTCAACGCCATTGGCTCCGGAAGCAAGATGCTGGCCCTCAGTGAGTGTGGAAATCTTCCCGGACCTGATAGATCTGCTGCCGAGAGTGCGCTGTGGAGCTATTTCATAGCCGCTTGTGAGTGGGAGGCCGACTCTTCACCTCTCCCCATAGGCTCACTTTACAGCACACCATCCGAGTGGCGCGAGGTGCTGTCAAACCCCATTGTGATTAACCGCGGTGATCCTCGGCTGAAAACTCTGAACAACAGATGAATCGTTTTATCATATCCCTGCTCCTGCTTCTATCCTTCACTCTGAGAGGAGAGCAGACCTATACCAATCCGATTATCCACGCTGATTTTTCCGACCCCGATCTGATTCGTGTGGGAGATGATTATTGGATGGTGGCATCGTCATTTACGGCTATGCCCGGAATCCCTGTGCTCCACTCGCGCAATCTTGTCGATTGGGAGATAGTTTCTTACGTGTATGAAACACTTCCCTTCGGACCCTACGATCGCCCCTCCCACGGCCAAGGTTCCTGGGCTCCATCCATCCGCTATAATGAGGGCAAATATTATGTTTATTTCTGCACTCCCGACGAAGGTCTGTTCGTGGCCGTGGCCACTGACCCTCGAGGCCCGTGGCAGCTCTCGCAGATGGTTGAAACAGCAAAATGGGAAGACCCGTGCCCGTTTTGGGATGATGACGGGAAGGCATATCTTGTCCGCTCTAAACACCGCGGAGGCCCGGCTATCATCCATCGTATGAGCCAAGATGGTCTCCGGCTGCTCGACGATGGTGTGACAGTCTACTGCGACACTATAGCCAATCCCGTGCTTGAGGGACCGAAGATGATGAAACGCGATGGCTGGTATTACATTCTTGCGCCGGCCGGAGGCGTTGCTGACGGCTGGCAGACTGTGTTGCGCTCGCGCTCGGTCTACGGTCCCTACGAGGCGCGCCGAGTGTTACAGCAGGGTGACACCGATATCAATGGCCCGCATCAGGGGGGCCTTGTCGACACTCCCGACGGTTCTGAATGGTGGTTCATCCACTTCCAGTCAAAGGGGATTCACGGGCGTATAATCAATCTCCAACCGGCCCGCTTTACTGCCGACGGTTGGATAGAAATGGGTGCCGATGGCCTTCCCGTGAGTTCATTCAGGCGTCCTGCCGGGGGAATCGACGCTTCGGCTCCACCTCGGACTATTCAGACCTCAGATGAGTTTTCCGACTCTGTGATGGGGTTGCAGTGGCAGTGGCAAGCCAATCCACACTCTGAGTGGAGCAGCCTCACGGCCCGCCGAGGATGGCTCAGGCTCTATTCTCAGTCCTGCGTCACTGAAGAGGGCAACATTTACTATTCTCCTTCGCTATTGCTTCAAAAGCTCCCGGCCGAGCGGTTTACAGCCACAGCACTCATCCACCCAACGCTGACCGACTCGCTCACGCGCGTCGGGCTCACCATGTTCGGTCAAGAATATTCATATATTGCTATTCAGTCTGGCCGCATATGTGTGGTCACCGGTCGTGGTGATAAGCGTTTCCCCGTCTCACTCCGGACCATAGCTTCAGACGTCATAACGGATGGCAAGCCGATTTGGCTTCGGGTGGAACTGCTCTCTGATGACAAATGTCAATACTCATATTCAATTGATGGAGAGCGGTTTACCCCACTTGGCCCAAGTTGTAATGTAGCTCCTGGCGTGTGGGTTGGCGCAAAAGTCGGGCTCTTCTGCCTCACCCCATCCGTAGTCCCCTCTGCCTCCTATGCCGACATTGACTACTTCCGCATCCAACCAATTCAATAGAATTAGAACGGTAATTCTTGGCTATACGATAGCTCACTGTCTTGAGCCACGATTACTTTATTGCTTTTAAATAATTGAGACTGCTTTTGCAGCTTAATCAGTAGTTCGCATCCTACCAACTAAAGTCAGACAAATTTTTTAAGCTGTTATAATCATCTATCACCGTTTTGTATTTCATAAATTTCACACGACTTCTAATATCATTAAATATCGAAGCACTTATTTTATCGTAATATTCGTTTTCTCTATGAGCGTCTGCTACAATAAAAAATTTAGCTGCAAAATCTTGTAATTCATAGTATTTGGATAAAGAGTTTTTAATATCTGTGGTATGTTCTATTTCATAAAAACTATGCGGCATATTCCTTTCGTTAAACCATATCACATCAATAGTTTTAGCTCTTTTCAAAAGATTTTCATATGTAAACTTTGGAATCTTTGTGGTGTCTGTGATTTCAGATAATGGAGATCCTAAGAAAAGCCTATTTTTATCTTGTGCAGGAATAAAAGTTGTCATTCTACGTAACTTTCCCATCTCTACTAATAACCCTTGATAATAAGAATGACTGAATCTTTCTTCTGATTTTTTATCTCCTTCTTTGATTTTAAATTTTTTGAGAACTTCTGACTTGGAATCTTCAAGAGCCCAAAGTCCGGGTCGAATTTTGAATATCTCAGGACTCTTTTGAACTATTTTTCTAATTGTGGCTTCCGGAGTCATCGTTCCCCAGGTTGAAAAATCTACAGCTTCATATAATTTTCGAAGCGTAGCAAAACCGCCTAATTCTTTAAGTGTCTCAATAACTTGCTGCCTTTGGGTCCTTTGGGTCATTAGAATCTAAGCTAATAAACATAAAACTTCCGAATAGCATCTGACGGCTGACCAAAGCATTGTACGGCAACATGAAAGTTACGTATATGTTATAAGTTTGTTACTTACATTTTGCGATCTTTGTCAGCGTCATGCGCATATTCGATCACAAAAGTAATCAAAATTTTGCGATTTCTGTGTCGCTGCAAAGATAAAAAATATGGGGGGTGCACACCACGGCTTTTTCACCCAATAAGTTATAAAATCGAACTGCAAAAATCTGTCAAAGACAGGAAAATATATCGAATATTATGGCGCTTTGTAAAACGATTATGCCCTGTTTTAGATAATTAACATTTAAAGAAGCGGCAAGATTGTTTATAAATGTAAAAAAATCACTACCTTTGCGACTTGGAAATTAAACCCCAACATCTCAGACCAACCATCATCACACACCTCGTCCCATTGAGGGTACAGGCATAGTGGGATTAAGGAAAAAGCTATGAACTTACTCCAAGAAAAACTCAGCAAATACACAGCCCCGCAGGAGGCGAAAGCAGCCGGTGTATATCCATATTTCCGAGCTATTTCAAGCGAACAGGACCCCGAGGTAATCATCAACGGCAAGAAGGTGCTTATGTTCGGTTCTAACTGCTACACGGGCTTGGTCAATGATCCTCGCATCAAGGAAGCAGCTATCGAAGCCACTAAAAAATATGGCACCGGATGTGCTGGCTCCCCATTCCTCAACGGCACTCTTGATCTCCACAAGGAGTTGGAACACAAACTCGCCGAATATATGGGTAAGGAGGATGTGATGATTTATTCTACAGGTTTCGAGGTGAATCTTGGCGTAGTGTCTACTCTCACCGGACGCGAGGACTACATCCTGTGGGATGAGCAGGACCATGCGTCGATTATCGAGGGCCGGCGTCTTTCGTTCAGTCAGCAACTCAAGTATAAGCACAACGATATGGACTCGCTTGAGAAACAACTCAAGCGTTGCGATCCTGACAAGGTAAAGCTCATCGTCAGCGATTCTGTATTCTCTATGGAGGGTGATGTGGCCGACGTGAAAAATATGGTCCGTTTGGCCAAACAATACAATGCATCGGTGATGATCGACGAGGCCCACGGCATTGGCGTCTTTGGCCCCGGTGGTCGCGGTGTCTGCCACCATTATGGTGTGGCCGATGACGTTGACCTCATTATGGGCACATTCTCAAAGTCGTTTGCCTCTCTCGGCGGCTTTATCGCCACAAATAAAGAGGTGACCAACTTCCTGCGCCATCACTCTCGCTCTTATATCTTCACGGCATCCATCACCCCGGCTTCAACCGCCGCAGCTCTCAAGGCTCTTGAGATTATGCAGGCCGAGCCTGAGCGTCAGGAGCAGTTGTGGCGACTCACCAACCACGCCCTCGATGGGTTCCGTTCGGCCGGCTTCGAGATTGGCAATACGTCTACTCCGATTATACCTCTCTTCATCCGCGACGACTTTAAAACATTCGCCGTCACTCGCGACCTTCTCGAGGAAGGTATCTTTGTCAACCCGGTGGTGACACCCGCGGTTGCTCCAACTGATACATTGATTCGCTTCTCGCTTATGGCCACTCACTCTATGGAGCAGGTGGACCGTGCTCTGGAGACTATCGAGCGAGTGTTCCGCAAATACGATATACTCAAGAAATAATCCCCCATTCCATAACCGTAACGGCGACACTCAGGTTTCAGCCTCAAGTGTCGCCGTTACGTTTTTCCCAACGCCGCAGCGCTCATCAGCGCAAGCGATCGTAGGAGCGTAGAAGTTTAATATCGCGGTTGATGCCACGCACTCCGAGCAGTTCAAAAATCAAAGCCACAGGGAGCATAATATCCCACAAAGCAAAATGAATGGCAGTTCCATCGGTGTCGGCATGTCTAAAGAGTGCGAAACACACCACGGCAGCTGTGGCAAGCGTGAGCATTACACTCACCGACAGCACTGTGCGCTGCAGCGAGATGTTATGATAGAGAAAAATATCTATTATCAGCAGCACGGCGGTCAGCGCTGCGGGGATTAACACACCATACTCTCTTATTGCGCATAGTGACGTGGCCGAGCCATCCTCCACACTGACCATCACCCCGTAAGGCATCAACATGAATATCACCATTGCAATGGCGGCAAGAAGGATGTAGACCGATTGGATACGTTGAATCTGCATAGCTTTAAGAAAATTTTGTTTGTTTGACCTTTCAGTGAAATTTTTGTCAAATTTACTACTTTTTTTAACAATCCCCTCGGCAAATAGACAGATATTTATCGTAATTTTGTGAATCAATATCGAGTTTCCGGAATTTTCAACCCCCAAGATACCCATTTCGGCCTATGTCAACAGCATCCGAACGACCACTGATAATGGTGACCAACGACGACGGTGTCTCTGCTCGTGGCATTGAGGCATTAGCCCGCACGGCATCACAGTTTGGCGATGTCATAGTCGTTGCCCCCGACTCTCCGCAGTCAGCCAAATCATCGGCCCTCACTGTCAATGCTCCGCTCTATATCACACCTCATCACCCTTGCGGACAGGCCAAGGTCTATAGCGTTAATGGCACTCCGGTCGACTGTGTTAAGCTCGGAATGTATGCCCTCTTCTCTTCCCGAAGGCCTGACCTCATCCTCTCGGGCATAAACCACGGCTCAAATGCGGCGGTCAATAACATCTATTCCGGCACTATGGGGGCAGTGATGGAAGGGTGTATCCTCGGGATTCCCTCGGTGGGATTCTCGCTTCTTGACCATAATCCGGAGGCCTGTCTTGACCCCGTTCTCCCTATGGTCAGCGAGGTTATCGGTCGAGTGCTCTCCTCGGGGCTTCCGCAGGGGGTGTGTCTTAATGTCAATTTCCCCGCGGGATGTTTGCCTGAAGGCCTTAAGGTGGTCCGCGCTGCTGCCGGACGATGGACTGAAGAATATGCAACGATGTCCACCCCCTCAGGAAAACCATTCTACTGGCTCACAGGGCGTTTTCAAAACGATGAGCCTGACAATCCTGACACAGATGAATATTGGCTCTCTCGCCGCTGCGCTACGGTTGTGCCCGTGCGCCCTGACCAGACTGCTGCCGATGCCATTGATGAGATAAAAAGACTCTTCGTATGAGCAGTGCCCTTAGACCCCTCCTGACGTTGTTCGTAATCCTCAGCTGTTGGGCCCCGGCGGTAGCCTTTCCCATTAATGTTGCCGGCCTTGACACAGCTCGTACAGCTATCTGGATTCACGATTTGCGCCTGCGTGCTGACCTCGTCCGCACCAATATTGACACCTCTTTAGTGCCTGCATCAGTGATGAAAAGTGTCACATCGGCTGCCTTGCTCAATCTTGCCGATCCCGACGAACGGTTTGTCACTCACGTATATGCCGACGGACGCTTAGACGCCGATGGCACTCTGTCAGGCAACATCATAGTCCGCGCCGTCGGCGACCCCACCATTGAATCGCAGTTTTTCAACTCGACACGAGGATTTGCCGACAGCATAGTGGCCGGAGTCCGACGTCTTGGCATCACTGCCGTGGGAGGAAAAGTGATGATTGACGAAAGCGATTTTCCTGACGCTACAACCCCTCCCGGATGGATGGAAGAAGACCTCATCTGGCCCTATGGCACACGGCTCCAAGGGGCAAATTTCCGCGACAATCGCTTTCATCTCCGTCTCCCGTCGTGCCAGACATCCCCTCGTGTGCCCGACCTAAAGTTTAACTTCAAGGCCACAAAAGCGCGCGGAGTGAGCATTGATCGCAAGGATGGTTCGGAGACCTTTACTGTCACCGGCAACACCCGCCGCGCATACTCCGACAACTTCGCCACCCCTTATCCGTGCAAAGTTATGGCCGCAGAAGTGACTGCACGCCTCTGCGATGCCGGCATACCTGTGAACGGAGCTGACCTGCCATCCTCTTCCGAGATTCAAGAAATCTACACCCACCTGTCTCCAACCTTCGGAGAGATTCTTCGCAGCCTTATGCATCGTTCGGACAATCTGATGGCTGAAGGAATGCTTCGCGCCATAGCTCCCGGAGGAACACGTGACGAAGCTATAGCTGAAGTGCTTGCCGTCTGGAATATGGTCGGTATAAGTAGCCACGGCGTTAATATAGTCGACGGAAGCGGTCTGTCGCGCGACGACCGCCTCACTGCAAGGTTCCTCGGCGAGATTAACCGCCTATCATCTGGCGGTTAATCTCGCCTCACTGCAATTTTCCTCGGCCAGATTAACCTCCAGATTATAGCCGAGGAGTGTGGCGCTGACTATGTGTCGCTATTCCCGCGAGCCGGTTTTGACGGCACTATGAAAGGATTTCTTGCCGAGACTCCGCTGCAAGGACGTGTGGCGATGAAAACAGGCTCAATGAAAGGCGTGCAATCCTATAGCGGCTATCTTCTGGATGCCGAGGGGCAACCCACCCACCTGCTTGTTTTTATTGTCAACGGCTTCCGCTGTTCTCGCGCGTCATTAAAAAACGCTATCCAACGCTTGTTATTAGATACTTTTTCCGTAAGTTTGCAAGATGAAACACATCAATGATTTTTCCTCCCTGCTCAAATTGATTTACGAACTGGAAGGATTGCTCCTGCTGGCTGATACTCGCCGTGACGACATCCCTGCCGAAGTGCTGGCCCTCATAACGGAAAAAACCGCACTCCTCAATAGCGGAATTGCGCAGTTGGCTCCATCCGAGCCCGAACCGGTGGCTCCCGACGTAGACACGGACCCTGCCCCGATGCCCGCACCTGCCCCGGTGCCGGCTGCCCAACCGGAAAATATTGCAGAGCCGGAGCCGGTGAGGACTCTCGATGAGCGCATTGCCCACGACCGAGCCGCTGATATCACCAAAGCTTTCACCCTCAACGATAAATTCCGCTTCCGCCGCGAGCTATTCCATAATTCAGACGCCGAATTTGTGGAGACGCTTGATATTATTGCCGCTATGACAGATTTCTCTGAGGAAGAGGAATACTTCTATGACGACCTCTGTTGGGATGCCTCTTCTCCCGATGTAAAAGCCTTCATGGAAATAGTAAGTCGCCATTTCTGAGAGTAACCCCTATATAAAACAGGTATGGGCAAGCTATTCATAGTCCCCACTCCGGTGGGCAATATGGACGATATGACACCGAGGGCAGTCGAGACGCTGCGTTCCGTGAGTGTTATCTATGCCGAGGACACCCGCACATCATCGGTGCTTCTGCGTCGCTTTGACATCACCACCCCCTGCCTCAGCCACCATAAATTCAATGAGCACACCACTGTGCGTCCAATCATTGACCGCTTGCTCTCGGGTGAGGATATTGCTCTGATATCAGATGCAGGCACTCCGGGCATCAGTGACCCCGGATTTTTGCTCACACGCGAATGTCGCCGCGAAGGTATCGACGTGGAGACACTCCCGGGCCCTACGGCATTTGTCCCGGCTTTGGTCAACTCCGGACTCCCCACTGACCGATTCACATTCGAGGGATTCCTCCCCCCTAAGAAAGGGCGGCGCTCACGCCTTGAAGCCATAGCCGCGGCCGACTGCACATCAATCATATATGAATCTCCGCTGCGATTAGTCCGCACTCTCACCGAACTCTCTGAGGTGTGTGGCGTTGACCGCCCGGCATCAGTCTCACGCGAGATATCCAAACTCCACGACTCAACCGAGCGTGGCACCCTGGGCCAACTGATAGCCCACTTCACCGACAATAC
>JAFLRW010000061.1 GCA_022511285.1 Duncaniella sp. | reverse complement strand
TAACACACTTTCACTCTCAGTGCCCTCCAACGCCACGCGGAAATTTTCGTACCTTTGTGGCCAAACCCTTACACACATCTGATTACCTGATTATCTGATTATCTGATTATGCGAATCACCACCCTACTCCTCACATTTCTTGCCGCAGTAGCCACAGCCACGGCCGGCAACTATCCCGACCGTTCCGACTATCTCTGGGTCACCGTACCCTCCCACTCCGACTGGCTCTACGACACCGGCGAGCAAGCCTTTGTCGACCTCACCCTGCTGCGCTACGGCGTCCCGGCCGCCAACTGCGACATACGCTTTGCCATCGGCCCCGATATGCTCCCGGCCGACACCACCGGCACCGTGACCCTCGACTCCCGCGGGCGCGCGCTCATCTGCATGGGCACTATGACCAAGCCCGGATTCCTCGACCTGCGCTTGGAGGCCGACTTCGACGGCCACACCACCGCCCACCACATCAAAGTGGGGTTTGCCCCAGACCGCCTCGTCCCCTTCACCGCCGAGCCCGAGAACTTTGACGCCTACTGGGCCAAAGCCCTCGAGGAGGATGCCGAATTTCCCCTCTCCTACACCCTGCAGCCCGCACCCGACTACTCCACCCCCAAGATGGACTGCTGGCTCGCACGGATGGACCTCCCCGGGCCTAACGTGAAAGCCATGTATGGCTATCTTTTCATCCCCAAAGGGGGCGGTAAATATCCCGCCGTGCTCTGCCCCCCGGGAGCGGGCGTCAAGACCATCAAAGACCCCCTGGCGCATCGCTACTATGGCGAGGGGGGGATGATACGCCTCGAGACCGAAATCCACGGCGCCCACCCGCAACTCTCCGAGGCTGAATTTGCCGAGCTCCGCGCCCTGAAGGGCGACTATCTCAGCCTTGGCCTCGACAGCCCCGACACATATTATATGCGCGATGTCTACCTCGGCACTCGCCGTTGGCTCGACCTCCTGACGCAACTCCCGGAGTATGACGGAGAAAACCTCTTTGTGCAAGGGGGCTCCCAGGGGGGCGCTCTGGCCATCACCACCACCGCCCTCGACCCCAGAGTGAAAGGCTGTGCGGCCAATCATCCCGCCCTTTCGGATATGAACGGTTATCTCGGCGACAAGACCGGCGGCTACCCCCATCATTTCCGCAAAGACCCCTCCGAGGCAACGCCCGAGAAGGTCAGGACGCTGGAATATTTCGACGTGGTCAACTTTGCCAAGCGCCTCCGCTGCCCCGTCAGAATGACCTGGGGATACAACGACAACACCTGTCCCCCCACCACAAGCTACGAGGTGTGGAACCTCATCACAGCCCCCAAGCAAGCGCTCCTCACCCCCATCAACGAGCACTGGACCTCCGACGCCACCGAGCGCGGCCACTATGAGTGGATAAAATCACTCTGCCGATAACTGATTATCACCCCCCGCACCCCCATCTGATTATCTGATTATCCGATTACACACTGCGGGCAATCAACATTTATTCCGCGGCTGTTAAAATAAACCTCCCCGGCTGTGCGTTCTATCATTACTATGTGTGAACAGTCATCACAGCCGCTTCTCAGTGTCATAGTGCCCGTCTACAAGGTGGAGCGCTATCTCGACCAATGTGTCAGCTCAATCCTGGGGCAGACCCTCACCGACATTGAAGTGATACTGGTTGACGACGGCTCGCCCGACGCCTGTCCCGCCATGTGCGACTCCTATGCCGCGGCCGACCCCCGCGTCAGGGTGGTCCACAAGGCCAACGAAGGGCTCGGCAATGCCCGCAACACCGGCCTCCTGCACGCCACGGGCCGCTATGTGGCTTTCGTTGACTCCGACGACTTCCTCGAGCCCTCCACCTACGAGGAGGCCATCCGGCAGCTCGTGGACCACGATGCCGACACCGTCCGCTTTGCCTGCAATCGGTTCACCGACCGCGGCGAGGCTTCCCCCGTGAGCTACGACGCTCCCCCGGTGCTCTTCTCCTCGCCGGCCGACCTCAGGCAGCTGGCGCTCTGTGTGTTCGACATCCCCTCCCCGGCCCTCGACCGCTTCGATCTCGGAGGCTCATCCTGTATGGCCATCTACAAGATGCAGATCATACGCCAACACTCCCTTCGGTTCGAAAACGAGAGAGAATATCTCAGCGAGGACTACATCTTCAACTTCGACTACTATCGCCACTCAAGCCGCGTCGTGTGGCTCAATCGCACTTACTATCACTATCGCATCACCCCTCAGAGCCTAACACGCAAACTCAACCTCAACGTCATGGCGCGGGTGGAGACCTACTGCCGCTACCTCTGCCGGATGATGACCTCGCGAGGGTTTGGCCCCGACGACCTCCAATATGCCACAGGGTTCTACATCAGAGCCCTGAGAGCTAACATGAGATTCGTATTCATGTCGCGCGACCTCACACTGGCCCAAAAGAAACAATGGTTTGCCCGCTGCACGGCCGACCCCTATTTCCGTGAAAAAGCCGCCCTCTATCCCGCCGCATCCCTCCCCCTGAAGCAGAGAATACTCCTCTCCACCATGCTTGCACAGCAATTCTGCCTCTCCTACGCCCTCATCGTGGGCTTCTCCCTTCTGCGCAAAGACAAGCTCAAATAACTCCCCCACGCCCCCACGCTCTCGTCGACGCCGCCTATGAAGATTTTTTACTACTTCCTTGAGTATCCCACCCCGATGTACCGGTGGCAGCACGACAATCTTATCGACGAGCTGCGGCGCGCCGGCCACGAAGTGGTCACCTTCAATCCGGCCCTCTACCCCACCCCTGCACAAGCCAACGAAGCCGCCCTGGCACAGCTCCGCGCCTCAGCGGGCTGGCACTTGTTCATGTCGTGCGACGACCAGCACATACTCCTCCCCGACACCGTCAGAGCCGTCGCCGCCATGGGAATCCCTACCCTCCTGATAGCCTGGGACAACCTCGAACTCCCCTACAAGCAGCGCCGCATCGCACCCCTCTTTGACGCCGTATGGCTCACCTCTCACGAGACTGCCTACCTCTTTGAAAAATGGGGCTGCCGCAACATCATCTTCCTCCCCTACGCCGCCAACCCCTTCACCTACACCCCCGCCCCCGCGGCGCCCCCGCGGCGCAGTGTGGTATTCGTCGGCTCCCCCTACGGCAGCCGCACCAACAAAATCAACCACCTGACAGCCTCCGGAATCCCCGTCGACATCTACTCCAACGCCCTCTCATCCCCCACCTACAACAGCTCGGTAAAAGGCCAGGCCAAGCGCTTCGACCCCGCCGACATCGCCGTCAAGGCATCGCGCTACCTCCGATTCCCCATCGGCCGACAGGTGTTATGGTCCACCATCCTCAACAAACTCAAGCGCGACGCCCCGCTCTGCATCGACTCCCCGCTCCTCATCCCCCACCCCTCGGTCAGCTTCGAGCAGATGTGTGCCCTCTACTCGGCCCACGCCCTTGCCCTCAACATATCCGAGCTGAGAGACACCTACATCCTCCCCACGCCAATCCACAAACTCCACCTGCGCACGTTTGAGATACCGATGTGCGGCGGTCTGCAATTCACCTGGCGCACCCCCGAGATTGAACAATATTTCGACGACTCACGCGAGATTGTGCTCTACGACTCGCGCGAGGAGATGGCCGACAAGGCTCTGTTCTACCTCAACCCGAAGCGCGACTCCCAAGTGGCGCGCCTCAAAGCCGCCGCCCGCCGCCGGGCCGAAAGCTGCCACACCTGGACAGCTCGCTTCAACCGCATCTTCGCATCGCTCGGCCTGCTATCAGCCAACTGATTATCTGATTATCTGATTACGCCCTCCCAATTGAAATACGAGCCGCGGAACGGCCCAACATAGTTTTTGCCGGCAAAAAACATTGACATATTAAAAAAATATCGTATTTTTGCGCCACACAACTACACAACTACACTAACTAATAAATCTAAACCAAAACATGAAAAGAATTTTTACTCTTCTTTCCTTGCTGCTCTGCGTGGCCGCCGTCGCCGTCGCCGCCAGCTATCTGCCTCAGGGGCTCAACGAGATTTCGGAATACAAGGTGGTCTATTGCACCGACATCACATCAGCCGGCAATCCCGCCACCGACTGGGTGGTAGTACCCAATTATGCCCTCAATAACCAGAGTTACACCAACCTCAATGGGGATACGAGAGGAAACCCCAAAGGCATTGAAGATAAGATTCCAAATGCCACATCGGTAGCGATGATAAAATTAAAAAACACCGTCACCACCTTTGAGCAAAACGAACAGACAATCCATATGCACGTCAAAGGCATCACCGGCGTTATCGGCCACGGCACTACAAGCTCTACCAACCGTGGCATGGCCATCTCCTGCACCGAGTATGCCCCCGGATTAGTCAACCTCGACAACACCACTCACCATGCCGAAGTAATACGCTCGAACAGCTCCGGCTCGTTTATCGCACAAGTGACTGGGCTTGACGCCGCCACCGAATATGTAGTCACCTTCTACGGCCTCTCAGGTGAAGTTCGCTTCTACTGCGCCGAATTCCTCGTCCCCGACGCCCCCGTTGAGGCCATCGACCCCGTCTTCTCTCTGACAAATCCCTCCATCACCCTTGAGGAGACCTCGCAGATTCAGGTGGGCAACAAGGGCGGCCTTGACGGCATAGCTATCTCCGGCCTTGAGTATGACGACAAGGTTGTCACCGTAAGCTCCGACGGCCTCGTGACCCCCGTGGGCGTAGGCTCGACCACAATCAAGTTTACCTCAGCCCCCGTTGAGGATAAATACAACGCCTCCTCAGCCGAGCTCCCCATCCAAGTGACCGCCCCCGTCGTGGCCACCCCCGTCATCTCTCCCGCCGACGGCTCTTATTTCATCGAGACAGCCACCGTCACAGCCACCTGTGCCACCGAAGGAGCGCTCCTCTACTAAGCCACTGACCCCGATGCCTCCTCCTGGACTCCGATGCCCGAAGAAGGCTTTGAAATCACTGCCACCACCACCGTCACCGTCAAGGCCGAAAAGCCCGGCTACATCACCTCCTATGCCACCGCTACAATAAGCCGGCTGACCCTCTCCCAACTGGCCGACGTCGAAGACAGTGCCACCTGGGACTGGTCGAAGTTTGGCACCGCCGTGATTCAATTCACCGCCGAAACATCCCCCTACAAGAAAGACGACCCCTTAGTGTTGTCTGACCTCATCTTGGCCGGCTACTCAATCTCACCCGACTTTGGCAACCCTCAGCAGCTCTACGTCGAAGGCGAATACATGGTCCGTGACTCCAAATATTTCCAGGGCGGCCTGATTAAATTCCACACCACCGTGCCCGGCACCGTCACCGTCACTTACAGCAACACCGGCAACCGCTCTACCGACGCTGAAATCCGCTTCGTCAACATCAACGGCGAAAACTATGGTGACGGTTCTAAAAACACCACCTTTGTCACCTCGCCCGAAGCCAAGGTCGACGCCGGCGATGTGGTGATTAAAGGACAGCTCAAAGGCGATGGCACCGACCAGTATCTCCGCATCTCGAAGATAGTCTTCACAAAGAGCCTTGACGAAAACCCCGACGATCCCACAACCGGCCTCGACGCCATCACCGCCGCCGATGATGAGCCGACCGTCGTCTACGACCTCCTCGGCCGCCGCGTCAACAATCCCGCACGGGGCATCTACATCATCAACGGCAAGAAAGTGCTTGTAAAATAACCATTCTGACTCACAGCAGCGAGGCTCCTGTCAGCAAAGACCGCCTCGCTGCTATAATATAAAAACTCACATCATCTCCCCTATATGACAAAACATCTCATCACAGCCGCACTCCTGACGGCCGGCACCATCTTGCCCGGCGCCGCACAGCTCTCAGCCTACGATGCCAACAGCCCTCTCGGCTGGGGCGCTATGCCCGGATTTGAAGTCACCGGTGGCGCCGGAGGCGTCGAAGTGGTCGTCACCACCGAGGCCGAGTTTGACGCCGCAATCAACAATCACCGCGACCCCGTCACACGCGAACGCGACCAGCCCGTGATTATCTACGTCAAAGGTGATGTCGAGTTCACCTCCATGCACACCTACCACACCAAAAACAAGACCATCCTCGGACTCCCGGGCGCGCGCATCTTCAGCAAAGACCGCACCAAAAAGAACAGCGGTGTGCTCAAATTCACCTCCGGAAGCGGCTCCGACTCCGAAAACATCATCATCCGCAACCTCACAATCCAAGGTGCCGGCGCCTACGACGTTGACGGCGACGACGCCCTCCTGTTTCAGGGCGTAAAGCGCGTTTGGGTCGACCACTGCACCATAGGCGACGGTGTCGACAGCAGCCTCGACTGCAACCACGAGTCTGACTACATCTGCATCTCCTGGTGCCGCTTCCTCTATCAGATACCCCCGCTCGCAGGCGGCAGCGGCGGAGCCAACGACCATCGTTTCTGCAACACCTGGGGCTCAAGCGACTCCGACACAAGCAGCCTCGGACACCTCAACACCACATTTGCCAACTGCTGGTGGGACCAGGGGTGCATGGAGCGTTGCCCGAGAGTGAGATTCGGAAAAGTCCACCTCCTCAACTGCTACTACACTAACACCGGCAACCACTACAGCATTGGCTACGGCTACAAATCAAACATCTACGCCGAGAAGTGCTGGTTTGCCGACGGCGTTATAGTCGACAAAGACTACACCGAGCCAAAAAAAGGTTACGGCGACTACAACCTGCAGATTACCGACTGCCACAACGCCCCCGACAAAACTCAGCGCGTAGGCGACATCGACTACTTCATCCCCGCCGACTATTATGACTACACCTCCTTCCCCCTCGACCTCGTACCCTCAGTCGTGGGCAACGAACAGACAGGCGCTGGAGCCAATCTGATGGTCGAAGTGGGCCTTGGCGTCACAGGCTATGCCGACGGCGACAGCGGCAGCCAGTCAGCCCTCGACACCCCCTCTGCTCCTGCCGTCGACTCCGTCGAATACCACAACCTCCTCGGCATGCCTCTCTCCGCCCCCGCTCAAGGCATCAACATCCTCACCGAACACCTCTCCGACGGCTCAACAAGAACCCGACTGATTATGCACCGATAATCACCTCCCACCCCCTCCTGATTATCTGATTATCTGATTACGCCCCACCGCTAATGGCTCGCAATCTTCTCGGACGCTACGTTTGGATTATCGACACCATACGCCGCCACGGCATCATCTCGCGCGACAAGCTCGAGCAGCTGTGGCTCCGCTCGTCAGTCTCCGACGGGATTCCACTGCCTCGACGCACCTTCTACAACTATCGCGCCGCCATCGAGGACCTTTTCAACATCACCATCGAATATGACCGCCTCTCCTACGGATACTACCTCTCCACTCCGGGCGGCCCGCGAGCCGAAGGGATGACCGACTGGCTGCTCAACTCCGCAGCCATGAGCAATGTGCTCGCCTCCGTCTCCGACGCCTCTGACCGCATTTTCCTTGAAGACATCCCCTCGGCCCGCACCTACCTCTCACAGGTGGTCACCGCAGTGCGCGAGCGCCGCGCACTGCGGTTCACATATCACCCCTTCACCCGCTCCACCCCCAATCGCGGCATCGAACTCGAACCCTACTTCCTCAAGATTTTCCGACAGCGTTGGTATGTCACCGGACGCAACACCGCCGACTCCTGCATCAAGACCTATGCCCTTGACCGCATGGACGAGGTCACGGTTGCCGACTCCATCTTTGAGCCCGACCCCGACTTCGACGCCGATGAATACGTGCGCGACGCCTTCGGCATCATCTTCACGCAGGGCGAGGCGCACGATGTGGTGCTCCGCACCGACCCCCGACAGGCCAAATATCTGAGGGCACTCCCCCTCCACCACTCCCAGCGAGAAGTGGTCAACGACTCCTACTCCCTCTTCTATCTGCGTTTGCGCCTCACCGAAGACTTCATCCAAGAGCTCCTCTCGCTCGGCCCGAGAGTCACCGTCGTCTCACCCCCCGAGCTCAAAGCAATGATGGTCACATCCCTCAAAGAAACCCTCCGCCTCTACGGAGAGTAAACCCCTCAACACACCGGTGTCGTCACCACCCCCACCGGGAGCATCATCAGGGAGAGACTCGCACACTCTGCAAGGACAACGCTCTTTGACAGGCTCCACATCACCGCCGCGCCGATTATCAACACCACCTCAACAACGAGCGCTGCAATCAGCGCTCTGCTGCTCGGCCGCGAGGTGTTAAACACTACGCTACACACGGCCCACGCAAACACAGCCATTGGAAGCGCCACGGCAAAAAATGTCAGCGTCAGGCCCCAGCCCCCAAGGTAGTGAATCTCGACAGGCAGCTCAAACGAATCCAACACCACAGGAGCGGTCCCGAAATACACACAAACCATACCTGCCATTACACACAGAGCCACAATGGTACACACCAAGGCCGTAAGGGCCGCACAACCCCCGAAAAGACCCATCACGCTGACACCTATGATGCGTGCCACATCGCCGATAAAGCCCGACGCCTCGATGTCACTCTCCATCACCCTCTGCCCCACCGCACTGACCGTCACCGGGGCCCCCTGCATTTCGAGTATCTCCCGCGGCGAACGCGCCGCCGGTATCAGAAGCCACGCTATAAGATAGACTATCACACACGGCACAAAATACGAACAGAAAGCCACTATCACGGCCAGTATGCGCAGAGCCGTCACGCTCCAACCCATATACTGCCCCAACCCGGACAGCACGCCGCCAAACACCCTGTTCCGCTCATTGCGATACAGCCGCTTTCTCGCCACGCCCTGATAGGGTGGAGGTGTCGGCTCCCCTGCCGATGGCTCCGTCGCGCCTTCCGCGCCGCCACGGCTCGACCCGTCAGACTCAGGCCACAACTGTTCAGGCCTGCCCATACGCTCGATCACACTGTTCACGTCGTCAATCACAATCACACGCCCTCCTTCTATCGTCTCTTCAAAGATCTCACGGATGCGGCTCTCTATGTCGGCCACTATCTCCTCCCCCTCTTCGCCGGGAAAGGCTGAACGAAGCTGAATCAGATAATCGTTGAGCAGATTATACGCATCTTCATCTATATAGAAGATTTTACCATTGATATTGGCCGGAAATGCTTTTTTCATTTTTCTGTTGGGGTTAAAAGAATATTTACCGTGCGGGATATTTCGTCCCACGACTCTGTTAACTGCGATATAAATTCATTGCCCTCGGATGTGAGAGAGTAATACTTCCGCGGCGGCCCTTGCGTTGATTCCTCCCACCGATATGAGAGCAAGCCATCGTTCTTAAGACGCGTCAGCAGTGGATATAAAGTCCCCTCCATCACTATGAGATGAGCCTCCTTAAGCCGCGCTATCATCTCCGAGGCATAGGCGTCCCCACGCTTCAGCAGCAACAGCACGCAAAATTCCAACATACCTTTGCGCATCTGCGATTTCAGATTGTTTATGTTTGTGGGCATAGAATCACTCCTTTCTTTAGATTGCGCAAAGGTAGCGTCTTTTAAAGTACCTTGCAATACATAGTACTATAATTTAACATTGATTAACACCTCTCTCTTAAGAAACTCCCATTCTCAGACAATAGACGGTGTTGGCCGGTACTTTTGTTTTTTATTAACAGATGCCCTCCCTTGCAATGTTGCACAATTTAAAATAATACAGTATCTTTGCATAGGTGCGCAGTTCAGCGACTCTTTGACTCTAACTTTTAACATTTTCATTGTCCCGCCATGAAAACTGCAAATAAAATATTTACCGTCCTCCTTACTATTTTACTTCTTTCAGGCTCATGGTTTACTCCTGAT
>JAFLRW010000060.1 GCA_022511285.1 Duncaniella sp. | reverse complement strand
ATGGCGAGGATTGGATTTCAGTCTCCCCGTCAGGAAGCGCATCGAGGGCTGATGCTTATTCAATACGCTGTATCAGAGATAATTAAATTGCTGTAAGGCATAGCGCAAAGCCGTGGCGTGGCGGGAGCAGAGTGAGACCTTGAGGCGCCCCCCGGCGCCACGAAATGATATGCGGAGTGGCCGGCGCAAGGCGTTCGGCCACTTTCATCGCCACCACCCCCATAGTCATCCGCAGATTCAGTTCAATACAGGGATGAAGAGCGAAACCATCCGCCTCCGAGCGGCTGACCATCATATCAATGCCCACCCAGCCCGTGTAGGCATTACGAATCAATCTCTGCAAGGCTCGGCGCTGCTCCTCGACAGTATTTTCAAGCTCTTGAGCCGGAATATATTTCGTTAACGCCCCTTTCAGCCACTGCTGAGAGGCCACAATATTACCGGCATATACACCG
The DNA here is from genome assembly GCA_022511285.1 of Duncaniella sp. Classification (GTDB taxonomy): domain Bacteria; phylum Bacteroidota; class Bacteroidia; order Bacteroidales; family Muribaculaceae; genus Duncaniella. Next base: position 9,340 of record JAFLRW010000060.1, on the reverse strand, counting down.
CGGTCCTCGGCGTGAAACAAAGAGTAACCGCGAAACTCCACCTCACCACCGGCGATATAGAACAACGAAGCACAGTCAGCCACCTTTCCCTTAACACCTCGTTCCACCATCACGGAGCCTTGTCGATGAATTATCCCCGATGCTTTGGCTCGCAATGTGGCGGCATCTATCCCCGATGCACAGAACACACCGCGCCCGCTGCAAGACCATGGGGACTTTACAAACGTGCCGGGATAGTTCCGTTCCATCTCCACCACCACGTCGGGGTCAGTCGTCTCAACAGGGAGCAGGTCAGAGCGGTTCATCTCGGAGAGCAGACTGATTGACGAGCGGCGATGACTCAGAGCTCTCATCCGCTCAACCACATCCCTCCCGGGCAGAAGTGTCGCCGGCACTCCGGCTGATTCAAATCGCCGGCACGCATCTGCGCTCCACCCCCACGGCGAGGGGACGAGGCGCGAATTGCCTCCGCTGAAAATCCCGCCACAGAGTCCGAAATGGCGCCGCAACCAATCGGCGTCCCCCTGGCAGTCTGACGGAGCAATAATCTCATCCCCCTCTATGGCCCACCACATAGGCAGAAGCGCCCCCGCCCGGCGCAGAGCATCTGCATTGGGCGGGGGTGTGTAGTTGCGACACCCGAGGGCGAGTGCAAGGTCGTTTTCAGGGTTATATAGGTGCAACCGCCTCAAAGTTTCATCTTTTTGGCTATAGCATCGGGCACAGCGGCACGATTTACGTAAATATCTATAGTCTTGGCGAGAAAATAAGGCTCTGACACATAGAAATAGCCATCGTAGACCTGATTTGTATCCCACGAATTCTTCACCTTATAGTAAGGTGTGCCGTTTTGGTCGACAGCCTTACCAATGATTATCATTCCGTGGTCGTCGGTGGTCTCGTGCGAATCAAACATCTGCTGGCGCAATTCCTGTGTCACAACGATTTCTTCAGTCGGGCCGGTGACTTTGTTCTGCTCCTCTTCACGCTCCTTGTCAGAGAGTTTCACCCAACGTGCGAGCTCGGTGCCTTCAAGGTCGGCCGCAGTTTTCTTTTTGGGCATCACGGCAAAGCCCTCCTTCCATTTGAAACCGGGTTCGGAGACATCGGCCGCCCAGGCAACAGTGTAGCCGCTGTTGAGAGCATTGTCCACAATAGCCTTCATTTCATCCATAGGCACATTGTGGTAGGGGAGCCAGAGCCAGTTGTCGGCCACTTCGAGGGGAAATTGAGTGTAGAAAGGATGGTGAGTGAACGATGTCACCGCAACATAGTCGGCGGTGTTGATGCCGAGACTTTCAGCAAACGACTTTGGGGTGTAGGTTTTACCTTCAAACTCGAATGTCTCCGGCTTCACACCGAGATAAGCATCGAGAGTGGCAGCCACAGCCTTGCGCCAAGCAGTTGATTTCTTGCCACTCTTATCGTTGACAGCGGTCACAATACCGGTAAGCACTGGGTCAAGCTCATAGTGGTCATGCTTTTCCTCGCCATATTCAAGTCCGCCATAGACCGCTTCAGGGACTATTCCGTAATTGTCGATGACGTATGCCACATCAAGCACACTGCCTCCGGCGGCAAAATTGGTCTTGCCGTCCATACGGATGTAACGGTCAGCCTTGTCCTGATAGCAGTGGCGCACAATCCACATCTCGCTCAGGTCCAGTTCTCGGCCGGAGGCTCGAAGTATCTCATTCTCAATAAATCCGAGTCCTGAAAAGCTCCAGCAAGTTCCCGACTTGTTCTGGTCTTTGACCGAAGTGCAGGGCACTGTCTTAATGTCAGTAAACTTGAATCCGGACACAGAGTCGGGAGTCTCCGAAGCTCCGGCCGCCAACGCACTCAACACAACGAACGGAAGGATATATTTTCTCATACTTCAAAACTATTGATTGGTTTTACGCTGCAAAGTTAATTGAAAATACAGAAAAAGGACTGTATATGTTACGAAAAATGTGTAATTTTGCCATCACAAACCCAAATTATACAGAATCACTCGATGAAACGCATCACCCTTCTACTTATCATAGTCGTCAGCGCCATAAGCCTCTCAGCCCAGTTTCGTTGGGGCCCGTCGGCCGGTGTCAATTTCAACACGCTGCATTTCAAACAGGACCTTTTCACGGTGAACACCGGTGTCGGGGGCTCTGCCGGAGTGAGAAGCGAGATGATGTTTCCGGGCATAGGGTTCGGCATAGATATGGGCCTCTTCTACCAGGCTCGCAACACCAAACTCAATCTCGGCGAGAAGCTGATATGGAGCTCTCAGGGCTATGGCAACGAGAATATCCTCACTCACTGCATAGACATCCCGTTCAATCTGAAATTCAAATGGACCCGTATGCAGGGTGTTGAGGACTACATTGCCCCCTTTGCGTTTGGCGGACCGGTATTCTCCATTCAGGCCGGGCATACACACTGCGATGCCCTGAAATATTCAGGTGGCGCCGTGATGCTCACCGCCGGCATAGGAGCCGAAGTCTATCGCCATTGGCAGATAGCCATCTCCCACACCTGGGGGATGACCTATGCGATGAAAACATCCCTGCTCACCGATCTCTCCGCCCGCGACCGCACGTGGGACATCAGAATTACCTATTTCCTCTGACCGCGCATTGCGGCAGCCTCGCCCCGCCTTAAATTTGAAAGGCGCAGAGAGTGTGTGGTTGCCTGTGTCGATGGAAAGTAGTAACTTTGCAGGCGAGAAATAATGAACCCAAACAATATTACTATGAGTCACAATCTGCTCAAAGGCAAACGGGGTGTGATATTCGGCGCCCTCAACGACAAAAGTATAGCATGGAAAGTAGCTGAGAAGGCTGTTGAGGAAGGTGCAGTCATCACCCTCAGCAACACACCCGTGGCTATCCGCATGGGCGATGTCAGCCTCCTTGGCGAGAAACTAGGCGCTGAGGTGATTCCGGCCGATGCCACAAGTGTAGAGGACCTGGAGATGGTATTCACACAGTCAATGGATATCCTTGGCGGTAAAATTGATTTCGTGCTCCACTCGATTGGCATGTCGCCCAACGTTCGCAAAAAGCGTCTGTATGACGACCTCGACTATGACCTTTTGAACAAGACACTCGACATTTCGGCAGTGTCGTTTCACAAAATGATTCAAGCGGCCAAGAAGCTGGATGCCATAGCGGAATATGGCTCTATCGTTGCACTGACCTATATGGCGGCTCAACGCACAATGTTCGGCTATAACGACATGGCCGACGCCAAGGCGCTGCTTGAGTCGATAGCTCGCAGCTTCGGGTATATCTACGGACGCGAAAAGAATGTGAGAATCAACACTATCTCACAGTCGCCCACACCGACCACTGCCGGCAGCGGCGTGAAGGGTATGGATTCGCTTATGGATTTCGCCAACCGTATGTCGCCGTTAGGCAATGCTACAGCCGATGAGTGTGCCGATTACTGCGTGATGATGTTCTCGGATTTCACCCGCAAGGTGACCATGCAGAATCTCTATCACGATGGCGGATTCTCGTCGATGGGTATGAGCTTGCGCGCTATGGACCAGTATGAGAAGAGCTTTGACCTCTACCGCAATCCGGACGGCACTATTCAATACGGTTAAACGACAGGCAACAAAGCATTATGCCGGAGTGCAGGCTCCTATTGATATCCGATCTTGACGGAACCCTCTTGGGAGGGGACAGCAGGGTGAGCGCGCTCAGCGGAGCGATAATTTCTGATTTGACCCGCCGCGGAGCTATGATAAGTGTGGCCACGGCACGCACGCCTGCCACTGTAGAGCCTCTTCTTTCAGGGATTGCCACCACTCCTCCGGCTATAGTTATGACCGGCTGCTCGCTGTGGGAACGCGGCGAGCGCCGTTTTTTAAATCCCCATCTGTTTGCCCCGGGATTGGCAACAAGGACCGCCGCAGAGTTTGTGGCTTATGGCGTGAATCCGTTTGTCTATACGCTTACGGCCGCCGGTCGCATTATAGTGTACCACAACGGAGGGCGGCTGACACGCGCTGAGGACAATTTCTATCAAGAGCGTCGCGGATTGGAGTTAAAGCGCTTTGTATTCGATACGGCTGAAGGATATGCAGCCGCTTTCGAGGGGACTATGCTCTTGCTCGGCATTGGAGATACGGAGAGCGTGGGAGCGCTCGCCACAGCCTTGCAGAGGCGGCCCGAAATATCCATATCCGCATTCCCTGACATATTCAATCCACGGATTTCGTATATCGAGGTATTCGCCGAGGGTGTCTCAAAGGCACAGGCAGTGCTTGACCTTAAGGCGCTCACCGGAGCTGAGCGTGTGGTGGTGTATGGCGACAACCTCAATGACCTTTCGATGATGAGAGTGGCAGATGAGTCAGTGGCTGTGGCAAATGCCCGACCGGAGGTGCTTGAGGCAGCATCTCGTGTCATCGGTCCGAATACGTCTGACTCAGTGGCCCTTGATATGGCGTCACTTTTTAAGGGCGCCCGTTGAGGGCAAAGTATTTCCAGAGGGGAGCACACATCAGCGCCTGTTTCAGCTCGTCGCGCTCAAGCATTGCATAGACATCGGCCGGGGACAGGAGCGTCACACGGATATCTTCGGTGGAGTCAAGATGCTGTTGAGACTGCTTGGTCACGCCCCGGGCTATATAGCAGTAGGCCAGATTGTTCTGACTGCCCGGGTTGGCAGAAATCACCATTGAGAGTTCCCATTCACCGCCGGCATATCCCGTCTCCTCGAGCAACTCGCGCTTAGCACCCTCAAGAGGGTCTTCCCCCTCTTCAACCACACCGGCACACAATTCTGTAGCCACTATGCCGAGGCCGTGACGATACTGTGTCACCATCACAAAATCGCCTTCCGGGGTGAGGGCAATGACGTTGATCCACTTGGGATACTCAAGCACATAATATTCGGGATGGACAGTGCCGTTAGGAAGCTCGACTTTATCGCACCTCACTGTGAGCCAGGGGCGGTTGAACAGATATTCGCTATCAAGCACCCGCCATTTCATATCAGAGTCTGCTATCTCACTCATACTTATGGGATTTAGATTATCCTGACAAAGTTACGGCATTTTCCGCCAATGCTCCAAGGCTTAACAGTTATTAACCATCAGTTGCGGTCAACTTTTGAGAGCTGATGAGTGTTGTTACTATATAAATATCTTTTCAGCTATTTATCACTCCCAAAAAACACTCATCACAGATGAACACCACCACACGTATCTCCTCCCTGATTTTAATGGGCGCTGTGGCAATTGCCGCATCAGCAAAAGACACTGTCAGCCATCAGGCTCTTGACTCGGCAATGACTGATCATCATATCATCTATTTCGGCGATGCAGACAAGGGACTTCCCACCGACGAACAGCAACGCGAACTGATTGAGCGATTCTATGTCAATCAGTTTGAGAACACCCTGCGCCCGGATGCCCCATACTTTCTGTTTATGAGCCGCGATGCCAATTTAGTGATGGGTATCGGCGGAAATGTGAAACTGCGAGCCTATTTTGATCCCGGCAATTCACAGAAAGGCGCCAGTTTTTCGCCCTACGACATCCCCATCGGGAACAACACACTGAACAATAACTATTTAGGCACATCGCCAGCCGGTTCAGCACTATATTTTCGCGTGATAGGCCACAGCCGTATAGGCTCGTATCAGGTGTATATCAAAGCTAAATTTGACGGAGGGTCGTCAGGTAAAGAATTTAAGCTTAACAAGGCGTATGCCAGCCTGAACGATTGGACACTCGGATATGACACCTCAACCTTCTCCGACGGCTCGGCAGCCCCTCCGACGGTTGACAACAACGGGGCCAGTATGAGTATGGACTACACTACAATGCTGGTGCGCTATCTTCACACCTTTCCGAAGTCGGGCATCTCCATTGCTGCTTCGCTCGAAGCGCCCGGGCTTACCACCAAGGCAGACTTGCTTTCCGACGGGTCGCCCGCATCGGCCGCCCGCTCACAGAGTGTGCCTGACGTGGCCGCAATGGTGCAATATCAGTGGGCCGCGGGGCAACATGTGCGTCTTTCAGGCATAGTGCGACGGCTACCCTATCGCAATCTTGTCGACAACACCTCACACTCTCCCATAGGCTATGGCGTCCAGCTCTCAGCCGTCTATGCCCCTGTGGCTCCCCTCACCCTCTACGGCACATTCAACATAGGCCGCTCATACACCAACAATTCAGGAGATTTTCTTTTGGGGGACTATGACTTGGCCGGCGTTGAAGGAGCCGCCGGACGAATGTCGACCGTGCCATCGTGGAGCTATCTTGCCGGGGCGTCATATTATTTCTCGCCGCGTCTGTTTTCGAGCGTATCATTCGGCCAGGCACGAGTCACTGACTCAGGGCTCTCTGACCATTATAAATATGGCCTCTATGGAGCCGCCAACGTGTTCTACAACCTCACGTCGAGAATACAGTTCGGAGCAGAATATCTGTTTGGGCGTCGTGCCGACTACACAGGCAGTCACGCCCGGGCCAACCGAATAAGCCTCATGGCACAGTTCACGTTCTGAGGTCGGCCGACAGCTCCGGTGGATATTTCAGGCTAAATATGGAAGCGAAATCCCCCTAAGAAGTTGAAGCCCGGCATATCGTATCCACGATTGATGACATATTGTGTATCAGTAATATTATTGAGCCGAACGAAAATGCCAAGCCACGATGAGAGGGAGTAGTCGATACGCAGATTGAGAATGGCATAATTCTGCCTGAGCATATCAGCCGCCACGAATAGCCCTCCTACACCCTTGAGCTCGGCGCTGACAGCAAGAGGAGCACTAATCTGCCAGTCTGCACCAACGAAATATTGATTGAGCGGAGCTCCGGTGAGATTTGGCAGCGATGTGTGCAGCCAGGAATAAGATGCCGTGAGCGAGAGGCAGTCAGCCGGTTTGCTTGAAGCCGAGACCTCAACACCTTTGTTAATAAAGCTCCCTGTGTTTTGATTCTTCATATCCAGCACCTGTATGAGATTGGCGCCACGGCTATAATAGCCGGTGAGCTCAAGCTCAAGGAATCGGGAGAAATGCTTGCCGATGGAGACTTCATAGTTCCACATCTTTTCAGGTGAGAGGTCAGGATTGGCCATCCGATACAGATATAACTCTTTGAATGAAGGATTGCGATAGCCGTTTGAGGCAGAGAGTTTAAGTCTAAAGAGTTGCGCCGGCGAGATGACCACTCCCGCCTGAGGCACCCAAGCCGAGCCAAATGTATTGCTATTGGCCATTCTCAGCCCGGCAGAAATCACAAGTTGCTCAGAGAAGAGTGACTGCGAAGCAATCAGATAAGGAGAATACTCCGTGATGCGTTTACGCTCGATAGTGGATAGCGACTCCGGAGAGTGATGATTGCCACCCGAGACAGGAATCTCCCCGGAGTATGTGTTAAAGTCAAACCCGACGGTCAAATCGGTGTTGGATTGAAGGGATAAATTCTGATACATCAACACCCCGATGCGATCGTCCAAGCTATGGAAGTGTCGGGGGTCGTCAACAAAATGATTACCCCAGCTGTAGTAGGTGCGAATAGCACCGTCAGTGTGGTCGTAGCGGTTGAACATAGCGACGGAGGCTTCGCCTCGGGTCACATTCTGGCGATATACGTCGGTCGACTCCGGGTCGGAGAGCCGAGGATAGACAGGGTCGCGCCCCTTGAAGTTCATCAGCGTGACGTCAGCCACCGTTTTCCAAGCTCCGGAAATATCGTAGGCCAGTTTTGCATACCCGTCCCACTGCTTAAACGTCAGCCCAACAATCTGTCCGTCAGAGCGGTCATAGCTCACGGATGCAAGCGCAGAAAGAGAGCCGTAACGGGCCGTGACGTCAGCCGTGGAGAGCCAGGTGTTATAACTGCCATATTGAGTGGATAGGGAGCCGTGAATGCCTTGAGCATGAGCAGATTTTGTGATAACATTGATGACACCCCCCATAGCGTTGGATCCATAAAGCACCGAGCCGGGACCGCGCAACACCTCGACACGCTCAACATACTCTTTAGAATAGAAATCGGCGATATGATGAGAGTAAATGCCGGCAAACTGCGGCTGCCCGTCGACCATCATAAGCACCGAGCCGCCGCCGTCGCCCCCCACGCCACGCATTTTGAGCGCCCCCGAGCCGCCATTGCTCACACCGAAGCCCAGGACGCCGCGCTCGGTGACAAAAAGGCTTGGCACTCTGCCGGAGATTGAATTGAGAAGGCCGTTGGAGGCAGAAAGTTGTAGAGATTTATCGCCTACAACAGAGACTGTGTAAGGCAGGAGATTGCTCCGGACAGGAGAGTTTGATCCGGTCACAACCACTTCGCTCAAGGCAGCAGAGAGAGAATCGGAGGTCTCTGAACGGGCAAAGCCTGTCAATGAGGCAAGCATTAGGGCTGAAAGAGTGAGTATTGCTGTTTTCATACCACAAAATTAGTCAAAGCTCATCAAATTTGAAATAAAAACCTTCACAACAGTCCACTAACAACAACTCGCCCTGCGATAGCCGTCAAGAGACTTTCGCAGGGCGATATTCTAAGCTTTATCCACTCTTTTAGAGAGCTTTAGAGATGTTGTAGCGAGCAAATTCAAGGTCGTTGGAGGCCATACGACCTTTAGCGGGATCGAGCTTGATGCTCTGGCGCAGATTAGATACCACCATCTGCTCGTTGCCTGTGCGGGCACCGAGAACAGCCATCAGATAATATGTGGTGGCATCGGGGTTAGGAATAGCCGCAAGAGTGCTCTTTGCCGATGCATAATCCTTGTCAAGAATCTGAGCGAGAGCGGCATTGTTGCTCTTATCGTTGCCGAAGGCCTTAACGGCGTTCTTCACATCACCCTGCTTGAGATTAAGCACACCGAGCGCGGGGCCGAGGTCGTCAAGACCGGCGGCGTTGCCAAACAAAGATTTTGCAGCAGCTAAGTCATCGTTGAGGAGCGAAACGATGCCCTGATTCATCTGGCTTTCAGGAGCGTTTGCGTCAATTCGGGCAGCTTTCTTAAAGTTGGCCATAGCTGCATCATAGTCGCCCTGAGTGTAGAGCACCTTGCCGAGATTGTTGAAACCACGATAGTCGCCGGGATATAGGCGTGTCACAGCCGTGTAGATAGCGCTCTTACGTGTGGGGTCGTTGGTAAGAGTGGCTGTGTAGAGGAGTTCATCGACGGAAAGCGTTGCGGGGTCGGAGTCAAACGCAGCATTAAGCTGTTCGTCGCTCTTGCCAATGACGTTGACGCTCGCCGTGATGCGCGAGTAGCGGAGCTGAGGGAGAATCTCGTCGGCCAGCTGGTCAAAAATGCTTGAGAGATTTTGGATTTCACGTTCGCGCTGCTCGGGGTCGGGATACATCTGAAGCACGCTGAGA
>JAFLRW010000006.1:19561-27251 GCA_022511285.1 Duncaniella sp. | reverse complement strand
CGGCGTTGGCTATATAGCCAATCATCACACCCATTATCAGCAGCGTCACATTGCCCCTCACCCGCGATGCGGTGAAAGCAATCAAGCCCATAATAGCCAGCGCGCCACAGATGGCGGCAATCGTCATCGCCACACTCCCTACAGCCCCCATTCTGCTCAGCGCCACTCCGCCGACACTCCCTGAGAGGAGCACCACGAAAGCCACTCCGAGACTTGCTCCGGAGCTGATGCCGAGCACAGAGGGGCCGGCCAGCGGATTGTGGAAGGCGGTCTGCATCAGCAGTCCGCTCACGGCGAGCCCCGCGCCGGCCATTATGGCGGTCAAGGCTTGTGGAAGGCGCGAGCGCAGCACGATGGTTTCGGCCACCCTATTGGCCTCGCTGCCGTTGCCGGCAAGCACACGCACCACGTCGGCTACGGCTATCTCAACACTCCCAAGGGTGAGGTTGAGGGCAAAAAGCAGCAGGATGCTGGCGGCGATTAGGCTGAGCTTCAGGGCATTCACTTAGCAAGCAGTTTGTAGTAGACCGGGGTGTGGTCAGGGAGCAGTGAGGGGTGGAACACTTTGATAAAGTCGGCGAGGATGAGATGTGGCTCCACAGGCATACGCTCATAGAAGGGCTCGCGTGTCATGTTGCAGTAAATCACTCCTCCGTTGCGCCACGCCTTGAAGTCGGCATATCGGCCATCGGAGGCTCGCAAGGCTTCATAATCAAAGTTGCCGTCATAGCTGTTGACTATGCGCCAGTAGTCGGCATCGGAGGCCGAGGCATAGACCGTTTCATAGTCGAGAGTCACGCCGCCCGACTCGGTGTTGTCTTTCAGAAAATATTCTCCGCCGGCATCATTCAGCAGCCGGGCGAGGAAGCTGTGACCGCCGACGGCATACCAATTGCCGCCGCGCATCTCTCCGCTGAACACTCGCGGGCGCCGGGCTCCGGCGGCCATAGCTGAGTCAACGCGAGTTTTCAGGTCGTTGTAGGCGATAGCTATGGAGTCAAAAGCCGCCGCCGCCTCCTGTTCATGGCCTGTGAGCATTCCAATGACCTTAATCCACTCAGCCTGGCCAAGGGGGGTCAATTCCTTGTATCCAAGGTGTGGCACTGTGGGGGCTCCGGCATCGCGAAGGGCTTCAAATCCTCCGCGCTTGAACGGACTCACCAATATCACATCGGGGCTGAGTGCCATAATCACCTCACGGTCAAAATTTCCCTCAATGCCAATCCTTTTAGTGAGCCCCGACTTGAGTTGCCGGCGCATTATGGGGTCTTTAAGATGGCGTGTGCTTGTGATGCCTGTCACCACCTCCTGCAGTCCCATGCGGATGAAGTTGGAGAGCTGGAGCGAGGTCATGCACACAGCGGTTCGGATTGGCACACTGATAGCGGTGTATCCCTCGGGCACATCGGCCTCATTGCCCCGAGCCACAAGAGCATAATGAAACTCCTCGCTTTGCACTCCTTCGGGGTCGGAAATATCTAACAGTCTGACACCTGAGGGTAGGGTAGTGACCTTGAAACCGCGAGCATACTCATTAGACATTGCATCCCCCTCGGGGGCAGACACCGCCTCTTTCCCCCGGCAGCCGACAGTTATGCCTGCCGCCAACAGAAGAAGCGTCGCAATTAAAAAATATTTCATATCAATCATTGTGTGTATCGGACCATAACGGAATCCAATTCACCCTTTTCCATCTGCAAAGGTAAGCAAAAAATTAATTTCCCCTCTCATTATAAGCCTTTTTTGCAGGGCATCTGCATCAAAATTCAGTTTTATATCAAGGCAAGACACCACCACAATCTACTCCGGAGGTGTTGCACCGCCCTTAATATCGGATTAGGCTGTTCGGATAGGAGATTTTTGCAGTTCGATTTGGAATCTACACTTAATTTGGAAAATTTTTTATACTTTTGTACTTGACAGAAATTAACGACATAACATAGGAAAAGCATTTTTGCTAAAATCTTGTTATTGAAACTTCGACACTTTCAATTTCCACCAAGAGTAAAGCAAGGGTGCTCACGTCCATATCAGGCGTGGGCTTTACTCATTTATTTGGTGGATAGGTAGTCGAAGACCTCAATAACAGATAAACAGAGTTTGTCCACGTTTTTTGTGCGCCCGCTCCAAAAACGGAAACTCTCGAAAGCATTAGTTTTTCCTTTGTGTAAAGGATTGAAATACAACACACAAAAACCAATATCACCAATCAAATTTACAAATGAAAAAACTACTTTTTATCTTATTTGCAGCTCTGACACTGGTGGTGTCAGGCTGTAAGGATGGCAATCGTGGAATCTCGATGGATGAGATTCAGGACCCAATATTCCGAGCCTATCTGCTTGAGAATTTCGACACCGACAATGATGGTGAAATATCCCCGGCAGAGGCTCTCGAAGTAACATCAATCGATGTAGAAAATTCCGGGATAAAATCTCTCGAGGGTCTACAATATTTTACAAACCTGACGTATTTGAATTGCTACGGAAACCAGCTGACTACTTTGGACGTTTCCAAGAATACTGCTTTGACGACCTTGTATTGCTCCAGAAACCAACTGACTGCTTTGGACGTTTCCAAAAACACTGCTTTGACGACTTTGTATTGCCGCGAAAACCAACTGACCACTTTGGACGTTTCCAAAACCAATCTCAATGGTGGATGGCTGGGATGCAAAATGTCGACATTAGAAACTTTGTATCTACGAACGGGTTGGGTAATTGAACGTATAAATTCAAACAGAAATTCAGACAAGATAGATCCAAATACTGAAATATTATATAAGGATTAATATCATCAGCATATATAATCTCCGGCTGTGCGCTTTGCGGAAGGTTATTTCCAGGCCGGGGGAATAATCGAGTAGGAGGTAAACACTAATCATAGGTGTTTGTCTCCTACTTTCGTGTTTACCGACCTCTCACACCATAGTTCCTAAAGCGGATGCAATTTCTTGTAATACTCCATAAGGCTTGGATATCGGGCCGGGGGTGTCGGGGGTCCGAGCTAATCGGCATTATCGCACCATTTTGGCCTTGAGGCGGTTGTAACTTTGCGGAGTAAATCATAAATCCCTCAAAGCCATGCAACAATCCCCTCGACGCTTACTGTGTAGACTAATTTGCGGTGTAGATTGCAAACATTTTGCGAATATTTTGATGCAGGCAGTGCGGGTTTGTTGGAATTGCGAGGGTTTTTGCTTACTTTTGTATTACAATAAGTGCCTCTGTTGCAATATGACAATCCGTGAATTTGCCGATAGTGTGCGCAAGGCCCTGCCCTATGTGCCCAATGCCCAGCAGTCGATGCTCATCGACGCTCTGGCGCGTTTTTGTGGCGGCCATTCCGACATCGGCTCTGTCTTTATAGTCAACGGATATGCCGGCACGGGCAAAACATCGCTCACCGGAGCCTTGGTGAAGGCTCTGGCCGGAGCCGGACGGGAGGTGGTGCTGATGGCCCCTACCGGGCGCGCGGCCAAAGTGTTTGCCGCTCACTCCGGCCACCAAGCCTATACCATCCATCGCAGAATATATCTTGGCCCGTCGGGCGACCTCACCGCCGGCAATGCGATGCTCCGCCGCAATACCTTGAGCAATGCCGTGTTCATAGTCGATGAGGCTTCCATGATAGGTGACGGCTCGGGCGATGATGGCGTTAATCTTCTTGAGGACCTGACGGAATATGTGTTCACGCCCGACAATAACCGCTTAATCCTGCTCGGCGACACTGCTCAGCTCCCTCCGGTGGGCTCCACTCACTCTCCGGCAATGCAGCCGGCAACGTTTAAGCGTATGGGCCTGAAAGTGGGGCGCGCCACACTGACCGACACCGTGCGCCAGGGGAAGCGCTCCGGCATACTGCGTAATGCCACTTGGCTTCGCCGGGCTATGCTCAAGGACCCCCTTCCGGCTCCGCGCCTTGTGGCCGAGGGGCTGGACGATGTGAGGGTAACCGACGGCAACGATGTGGCTGATGTGGTGGCTGACTGCTATCGCACTGATGGCCCTGACGAGACAATCGTTGTGACTCGCTCCAATCGCCGTGCCACAGCATTTAACCTTGGTATACGTCGCCGCATCCTTGACCTTGAGGAGGAGCTCTGCAAGGGGGAACGCTTGCTTGTGGCTAAGAATAATTACACCTGGGGCGCTAAGATCAAGGAACTGGATTTTATAGCAAATGGCGATGTGGCCATAGTGGAGGCAATCCATGCCACCGAGGAGCGCTACGGATTCAGGTTTGCCATAGTCACTCTCTTCCTCCCCGACCGCGAGGTGGAGGTGAAGTGCCGTATATTCCTTGACACACTGACCGACGAGGGAGCCTCGCTATCGCGCGAGCGGATGCAAGCTCTTGCCGAAGCCCGGATGGCTGACGCGGAGGGGAATCGGCCGGACGACAGCTTTGAGACGCGTCTGCGCCGTCTGCGCCGCGATGAGTATTTCAATGCCCTGCAAGTAAAATACGCCTACGCCGTCACATGTCATAAGGCTCAGGGCGCGCAGTGGCGCAATGTCATAGTAGACCTCGGAGGCATTCCCCCGGAAGCCCAAGGCCTCGACTTCTACCGCTGGCTCTACACTGCCATCACCCGCACCACCTCACGCCTCTACCTCCTCAATCCCGGGGAGATGGAGGGGAGTCAGGATATCTGAAAAGCGACATACCCGGAGGCCGGCAGCCGGGACACAATACAGAGTCGGCCACAAAATTATTGCGCAACACATCAAGCTCAAATACGGTGGGATAGAGGATGGAGCGATATTCAGCAGCCGGTTTTCGAACTGTCTGAATCAGAATCCGTCCGATTTCTGTGGCCGGTGTGACTATGGCAAAAAGAGATATGGTCAAAAAAGCTGTACGGCATCGGCGTGACATGGCTTCCCATCGTCCGAGAAAGATTGCGATTTGAACTGTCAGGAAGTAGTTGAGCGGGAGCTCTACTCTGCAGTTAAAATCTCCATATTTTGACTCTTGCTGCACAAAGAGGAGCAGTATGTTTGAGGCAATGAGGACATAGAACTCCGGTGATTTCTTTATCTGACGATATATGAACGGGAGAAATACTAAGATTTCAATGCTAAAGAGTAGGACTACTTGTGATAACCAAACGGTGAACGGCATCCCGCCAATGCCGAAGCTCAGCCCAATGTTGCGATTCATCAAAAGGAAGAGCCCTATGGGGATTGCGCCGAGGATGGCTAAGATGTTGTAAGGATTGAGAATGGTCTTAAGAGATTGGAGGAATGATTTGCTGTGTCGAGCGTCGTCCAACAGGTAGTAAAGAGCCAATGGAAATAGGCCTATCACTGAGAATGAGGATGATATAAGGAGAAAAGAGAGTGTGATGGGTGCTAACCCGCGCACCCGGCCAAAGTTTAGAATCAACATAGTCGCCACCCACGATGGGATAGCCTGATTGTAGACCCAGTAAAGGAGTGTGGTATTGCTCTCCCAGCAAGCAATGTCGCTCCATAGTTCAATATGGAGGTCGTGGCGAAAAGTATGGTCAAAAAAGATATAGTAGACAATGTCTACGCCTGAGAATAGAATAAACGGAAGGAGAAACCTTAGTTTGACGCAACCGATGCTCTGTAGAGTGAGCCTGAATGCTATCAGAATGCCAATTAGACCAAACAGGAAAGATGCGAACCATCCCGGAGCAGCGCTACCGGTCAGTTTGGCGATTAGGGCGGGCGGAAGCCAATAGCCCAAATAATAGGTCAGGATATTTACGCCGTCGTGGACAGGCCATGGACGGTTGACAAGGTCCATAAAGAGGGCGTTGCGGAAGAAGTGGTCCCACCGGTTTTGCCACACGTATCCTCCTATTCCTGACAATATTACCCATATCAACAGAGTCAGGAATATAACGGCCTCTTGATAGCGAGAGCCTGTGACAGTGTCACCGGAAATGCTTTTGGACAGGAATATAGGGGCGATTCCTAAAAGCAGAGCCAAAGGCATCCCAATCCAAAGTTTAACCCACGAGCATAGGAATATGGCAAATGGGATATATAGATAGTAGATTGCTAAAAGGCATATTGTGCGTTTGGATGGGGGATGCAGCATAAATGCATAAATGATTTTTGCAAAGTTAGCTATTTTGTGGGGAATAGACAAAAAAGCCTCCCGGCCCTTGTTGTGGGGTCGGGAGGCTGGGTTTATGGATGAGTGATGTGTGAATACTCAACCGTGGAGAGGTTGTTACTCGGCCGTGGGCGCGGGTTCTGTGCCCCACTGCTGCTGGGCGAGGCGCAGGTAGTTGTTGTAGCGCCACTGAGCGTTGGCCTTGGCTGCGGCGAAGAGCTCGGCAGCTTCGGCGGGATACTGCTTGGCAACAGAAGCGTAGCGAACCTCGCCTTTGAGGAAGTCCTCAAACTTATCCCAGTAGGGAGTCTTAGAGTCGAGAGTGAAGGGGTTCTTGCCTTCCATTTCGAGGGCGGGGTTGTAGCGCCAGAGGTGCCAGTAGCCACACTCAACAGCGGCGGCCTGCTCTTCCTGAGCGTGGCCCATACCCTTGCGGATGCCGTGGTTGATACAGGGAGCGTAGGCGATTATGAGCGAGGGACCGTCGTAGGCCTCGGCTTCGCGGATGGCTTTGAGTGTCTGAGCATTGTCGGCACCCATTGCAATCTGTGCAACGTAAACGTAGCCGTAGGTTGAAGCGATGAGACCGAGGTCTTTCTTGCGCACGCGCTTGCCGGCAGCGGCAAATTTTGCGATGGCGCCGAGCGGGGTGGCCTTGGATGACTGACCGCCGGTGTTTGAGTAAACCTCAGTGTCGACAACGAGTACGTTGACATTCTTGTCGGAAGCGAGCACGTGGTCGAGACCGCCAAAGCCGATGTCGTAGGCGGCACCGTCGCCGGCGATAATCCACTGAGAGCGTTTTGCGATGTGCTCCTTGACAGAGAGGATGCCTTTGCAGATGTCGCAACCGCAAGCCTCGCAGAGAGGAACGATTTCGGCGGCAACCTGCTTGGTGGCGGTCACGTCGTTGCGGTTGTCAAGCCACTTCTGAGCGAGGGCCTTGATGGCGTCGGAGCAGTTGGGGCATTCGAGAGCCTTCTGCATATAGTCGGCCACGCGAGCCTGGAGTTTCTCGTGAGCGAGGCTCATGCCGAGACCGAACTCAGCGAAGTCCTCGAAGAGCGAGTTGGCCCAAGCCACACCTTCGCCCTTGGCATTCTTGGTGTAGGGGGTTGAGGGCACTGAGCCGGAGTAGATAGAAGAGCAGCCGGTGGCGTTGGCCACGATTTCGTGGTCGCCGAAGAGCTGAGAGATGAGCTTGACGTAGGGGGTCTCACCGCAGCCTGAGCAAGCGCCGGAGAATTCAAAGAGGGGCTGAGCGAACTGAGAGTTCTTGACGTTGGCGGCAACGTCTACGAGGTCCTGCTTTGAGGCTACAGAGGCTACGCAGTAATCCCAGTCCTTCTGTACGTCGAGCTGAGTTTCGAGGGGCTTCATCACGAGCGCCTTCACGCCCTTCTTGCCGGGGCAGACAGCCACACAGTTTGTACAGCCGAGGCAGTCCATAGGATCGACCACCTGAGCGAAACGCATGCCGGTGAAGGCTTTGCCGATGGCGGGGAGAGTCTTGTCCTCGCCAAAGGGAGCGCCTTCCATTTCCTTGGCGTCGAGCAGGAAGGGACGGATGGCAGCGTGGGGGCAGACGAAGGCACAC
>JAFLRW010000006.1:14633-19551 GCA_022511285.1 Duncaniella sp. | reverse complement strand
TTTGCCGATTGTCGCGATAGTACGGTCTTCGCCAAACGGAGCGTTTGTCATTTCTTCCGGAGTTAATACGAATGGACGTATTGAAGCGTGAGGACATACATATGCACACTTGTTACACTGGATACAGTTTTCAGCAATCCATTCGGGGACGAAGGCTGCAACGCCACGTTTTTCGTAGGCGGCAGTGCCCTGCTCCCAAGTGCCGTCCTCGCGGCCCTTGAATGTAGCCACAGTGAGGAGGTCGCCGTCCTGAGCGTTGATGGGGCGCACGATGTCGTTGATGAACGCGGGGTCGTTGTTGGCAGCGGGAGCCTCGGGAGTGAGGTTGCTCCAAGCCTTGTCGACGGGGAGTTCCTTGTATTCGCCACCGCGGTCAACGGCTGCATAGTTCTTGTCGACAACGTCCTGACCCTTCTTGCCGTAGCTCTTGACGATGAATTTCTTCATCTGCTCAACGGCGAGCTCAACGGGAATCACCTCGGTGATGCGGAAGAAAGCGCTTTGGAGGATGGTGTTGGTACGGTTGCCGAGACCAATCTCCTGAGCAATCTTTGTGGCGTTGATGTAGAATACGCGGATGTTGTGGTCAGCGAAATATTTTTTAATCTTGTTGGGGAGGTTCTTGGCAAGCTCCTCGCCTTCCCAGATGGTGTTGAGCAGGAATGTGCCGCCGTCGCGGAGACCGCGGGTCACGTCATACATGTGGAGGTATGCCTGAACGTGGCAAGCCACGAAGTTGGGAGTGGTGACAAGATATGTTGAGCGGATGGGGGCGTCACCGAAACGGAGGTGAGAGCAGGTGAAACCGCCTGACTTCTTGGAGTCGTATGCGAAGTATGCCTGGCAATACTTGTTGGTGTTGTCGCCGATAATCTTCACAGAGTTCTTGTTGGCACCTACTGTACCGTCGGCTCCGAGGCCATAGAACTTAGCTTCGAATGTGCTTTCGTCGCCGAGGGCGATTTCAGCCTTGGGAGGAAGCGATGTGAAGGTGACGTCGTCCACGATACCCACGGTGAAGTGGTCTTTAGGCTCGGGAAGTGCGAGGTTCTCGAACACAGAGAGAATCTGTGCGGGAGTGGTGTCCTTCGAGGCGAGACCGTAGCGACCGCCAACGATGAGGGGGGCGTCGGCCTTGCCATAGAAGCAGTCGCGCACGTCGAGGTAAAGAGGCTCGCCGTTTGCTCCGGGCTCTTTGGTGCGGTCAAGCACAGCGATGCGTTTTGCAGTCTTGGGGACAGCGGCAAGGAAGTGCTTTGCAGAGAAGGGACGATAGAGGTGAACGCTCACGAGACCAACTTTCTCGCCATTCTTGGTGAGGTAGTCGATGGCCTCCTGGGCAGCCTGAGTCACAGAGCCCATAGCGATGATTACGCGCTCGGCATCGGGAGCACCATAGTAGTTGAAGAGACCGTATTCACGACCGGTGATACGGGTGATTTCCTTCATGTACTCCTCAACGATTTCGGGAACGCGATTGTAGTATTCATTGCAAGACTCGCGATGCTGGAAGAAGACGTCGCCGTTCTCAGCCATGCCGCGAGCCACGGGCTTAGATGGATTGAGGCCGCGAGCGCGGAACTCGGCGAGGGCCTGTTGGTCAACGAGAGGAGCGAGGTCGTCTTGGTCCATAGCCTCGACCTTCTGAATCTCGTGAGAGGTGCGGAATCCGTCGAAGAAGTTGAGGAAAGGCACTCGAGAGCGGAGAGTGGCGAGGTGGGCCACACCGGCGAGGTCCATAACTTCCTGGACAGAGCCTTCAGCGAGCATAGCGAAGCCAGTCTGGCGGCAGGACATCACGTCCTGATGGTCGCCAAATATTGAGAGAGCGTGGCTGGCGAGGGTGCGTGCTGATACGTGGAACACACAGGGGAGAAGCTCGCCGGCGATTTTATACATATTAGGAATCATCAGCAGCAGACCCTGCGAAGCTGTGTAGGTGGTGGTGAGAGCACCGGCCTGCAGAGAACCGTGGACGGCACCGGCAGCACCGCCTTCGCTCTGCATCTCCTGCACAAGCACAGTTTCTCCGAAGATGTTTTTGCGCCCAGCGGCAGCCCATTCGTCGACGTATTCAGCCATAGTCGACGACGGAGTGATGGGATAGATGGCGGCGACTTCCGAGAACATGTAGCTCACGTGGGCAGCAGCCTGGTTACCATCACAAGTCAAGAATTTTTTTTCTTTGCTCATAGTGATAATAAAAAGTATTGTCGATTGTATTTGCTTTTCGGTGAGAGATAAGGTTGAGCCCGAGCGGCAATGACGGGCAATAATCACTGCAAAAATACAAAAATA
This sequence comes from Duncaniella sp., assembly GCA_022511285.1. Lineage (GTDB taxonomy): Bacteria > Bacteroidota > Bacteroidia > Bacteroidales > Muribaculaceae > Duncaniella. The sequence goes on along the minus strand of JAFLRW010000006.1, from coordinate 17,253 downwards.
ATACTATCTGCCAAAAATTTCGGAGTGGTTTGTTGCGGAGTTAGAGGAAAAATTTTTTTGTGGAGAAAACTTGATTTGAGTTTGGGCATATAAGAGTCACCGCGCGGCAGAGCCGGGGGGCTACTGCTGCGCGGTGATTATTGAGCTATTTCAGGGGTTTAGAGAGCTGTGAGGCCTACTTGCGGAGGCGGGGATCGGGCATGAACTGGATGTGGACTTTCACGCAACGGTTGAGCTTGGCGTTGAGGCTTCGAGTAGAAGTGTCGTCAACTCGGCCGATGCCCGGCGCTACGCGCTCAATGTTGAAGGTGCTGACTTCGTAGACCTTCGGGTCGTGTTTGCTGAACTGGTCGAATGAACGAAGCCACTCGATGACGGTAGCAGCACGGTTTTTGGAGAGGGCAGTGTTACGAGCAAGACCTACAGCCTGAGCGTTGGAGCCGGTGTAGTTGTCCTGGCTTGTAGCGAGACCTTCGATGTGGACGTTGGTGATGATAGAGTTGGCCAGGATGCCGCGGATGTTCTGGACGGTTGTGGAGTCAGCGTGCTGGGCGATGTGTCCGGCGTCCTGAGTCAGAGCGGCATACATATCGGCGAGAGATACGAGATATTCGTAGTCGTTGTTCTGGAGTTTCTCGCGAATGATTGGGAGGCCGTATTTAGCGTTCAGGCCGTAAGTTTCGGTCTCGAAGTAGTTGCCTTCGCCGAGGAGTTTCTGGTCAAGAGTAGCGTCGTCTATACGATAGTGCCAGAGGTGCTTGTCGCCATAGATTGGGGCGTAGTAGTAGCCTGTGGCCTGACGGAATTTTGTGAGAGACTCCTTGTCGAGCGGGAGAGAGATTGGACCTTCGCCCATTTCGTAGCCGCGGGGGATTCCGATTGTGTCGAGCTGAGTGAAGTCACCGTATGCAGCGACAGTGGGGAGGTCTTCAGTTGCGAGGCGATATACTTCCTTATTGTCGAGGAGGTTGCCGGCCACTTCAAAGTTGTTTTTGAACTTCTTCTGGGTGTTGATACCTGCGGTGAGATAGTCGATTGCGTTAACAGAAGCGCCTTTGACAATCGGGGCGTCGTTTCGGCCGGAGTAGTTGTTGGGGTAGAACACGTAGAATGTAATCTCGCTGGCGTCGATAGAGGGAGCTGCGAGGGTCTGAGTGTAGACTTCGCGAACGCGGCTTTCGGAGTAGTCGCGAGTGTAGACCTGAGTCTTGGCAGTGCTCCAACCGCGGCTACGTTTGTTGTCGAGATAGAATGTGAAGCCGACATCGACACCGAGGTTTGCATCCCATTTCTTGGCAGCGTGGTTGGCCTGGCCGTATTCGAGGTCGAAGTTAGTCTGGTAGAAAAGACCGCGAGCCTTCAGGTCGAGAGAGAAACGCTTGGCACGTGTGAAGAATCGGGAGTATTGCAGCTCGAGGTGACCGCTCCATTCGTTGTCGGAGCCGTAGCTGTGGCCATAACCCATGTGGTGGACGCCACCGACACCAGCGGCTAACATAAACTGGTTCATGAGGCGCGGGGAGTTGACGCCCTCGTATCCGAGGAAAAGGCGGGAGAGGTTGAGGATGACAGACCCGGAGATGTCCCACCAGTTGGTGACCATCTTGCGGTAGGGGGTGTTTTTCCCGTTGAGCTGTATGGGGCCGTATCCGTAGTGGCCGGTCAGATACTCGGTGTAGCCACGAGAGTTAGAGCGGATGAACTCAATTTTGAGAGCGACACCCGGTGTGAACCATTTACCGATACCGATACTGAAGTCGGGCGAAACAGTGCCGCTGAATTTACCTGTTCTCGAATAGTCGCCGCGGAAAGTGTGGGCACCGGCAGTAGCGAAAGCAAACCAGTTTTTGCCAAACGAGTTGGTGACTACACGGTATTGGTCGAGGTTGATAGAGTCAACCTGGCTCGAAGTAGGAGCTTTGTGATAGACAGAGTCCTCATAAATTTTGTCGAAATTTTTGAGGTGTTCTTCGATATTATCTGCCGTGATTTTAACAGGCTCTTCAGCAGCGGTCTGAGCGAAGGCGTTGACCGCAGTCATTGCCGAGATGAACATTGGCAAGATAATATGCCGTTTAATTCCCTTGAAATGCATTTGAGTTGATTTAAATTACAAGATGTGTGTAATACGTAAGTATTCTGTGGTTAATAAATATGTTAATGGATAAATTAATAAGCGATTCAAGCAGAGCTTCGGGGTATAGAGACCGTCGCGGGAAGCGGGGTTGATGAGAGCTCGAGCATGGCGTAGGGGGAATTAGTGGCGCTTTTGAATTCGGGCACTAATTGTTTCATAAGTTTTACAGTTGCTATTGGGTCGTAAGTGCGCGCCGTTGCAATCAAGCTGTCGATGGCCGACTGCACTTCGTTGAAGTCAGGCGCTTGGACTTTGGCAATTCTAATCTTAGGGTTAGATGTGGGGAGTGTTACTTCCTGAGCTGTGAGCACCTCTTCGAAGAGTTTTTCGCCGGGGCGCAAACCGGTAAATTCGATTTTGATATCGCAGTGTCCGCTCAGAAGAATCATTCTGCGGGCGAGGTCGACAATCTTAACCGGGGAGCCCATATCGAAAGCGAGCACTTGTCCGCCTTTGCCGATAGTGGCCGCCTCGAGCACTAAA
>JAFLRW010000006.1:0-14623 GCA_022511285.1 Duncaniella sp. | reverse complement strand
CAGGCCTCGGAGATGAGCATAAAGTAGCGGATAACGCGAGGGTGGGTCACCAATACGGGGCCACCGCGACGAATCTGCTCGCGGAAAGTCGGGATAACGGAACCGTTAGAGCCGAGCACGTTGCCGAAACGAGTTGTGATAAACTGAGTGGCTGATTGGGTTGCCGACAGACTCTGGCAGTAGATTTCGCAGATTCGTTTGGAGCAACCCATCACGTTGGTCGGGTTGACGGCCTTGTCGGTGCTAATCATCACAAACTTCTTAACTCCGAATTTGACGGCAAGGTCGGCAATCTTGCGAGTGCCATCAATATTGTTGAGCACAGCCTCGATTGGGTTGTCTTCCATCATGGGCACGTGTTTGTAGGCGGCAGCGTGGAAGACATATTCCGGTTTGAAGCGATTGAAGATGTGCTCCATGCGGGAGCTGTGGCAAATAGATGTGACTATGGTGTGGCATTTGAGGCCCGGGTGGAGTCGCTCCATGTTGATTCTCACATCGTGGAGCGGAGATTCGGCCTGGTCGACCAAAATGAGCTCGAGAGGACTTGTCGTGGCAAGGAGATAGGCGAGTTCCGAGCCGATAGATCCGGCAGCGCCTGTGACCATAATAATGCTGCCGCTCATAGCGGCCTCGACCTCTTTAAGGTTTATCTCGATGGGTTCGCGAGGGAGGAGGTCGCTCATCTCCATGTTGATGAGGTCTTTATTTGCAAAACCATAGGCGTTAGTGCCTCCGGAGGTGGTGTAGCGAATATATAGGTTGTAAAGCGCCTTAGCGGCCACACGCACACCGCCCATCAGGACAAGAGAGATGAAGGCGAGCATCATCAGGTCGCGAAGGCGGAACGGATGGAATATCAGGCTGTTGATGGCAGTGGTCTGCTGCAAGGCCAGAATTATTACGCATCCGATAAAGAGGGCCATGCCGATGCGAGCGAGGTCGCCCACGGTTGTGGCCTTCAGGACTCTGGCATAAGTGTGGAAAATGCGGAATCCGATGGTGAAGCATATAGTGAAAATCCCGGCGGTCGCCATCAACCCGGCCAGGCTGCTCACGGCAGTCGAGAGCGAGTGGTTGATGGTGTATGCAAGCGGCGCTGATAGGAAAACTATCAGGCAATCGGTGAGCGCGAGGAGCCAAAAAGGCACTGCGGCTCGGGATGCATACCAGGTTAGGATTTTCTTGAGCATTTAATAATTTCGTTAACAATCATCCGGACATCGTCGTCGGTGACCCAAGGTCCGGAGGGGAGACAAAGTCCGCGGCTGAAAAGGTGAGAAGAGACGCCGTTGACATAGGCGGGAGCCTGTTCAAAGACGGGTTGGGAGTGCATCGGCTTCCAGAGCTGACGGGATTCCACTTCGAGAGAGGCAAGATGGAGGCGCACTTTCTCGGGAGTAAGCCCGCCGGTGAGCTGAGGGTCGATAACTATTGTTGAGAGCCAAAAGTTTGAGTCGAAGTCGGGGGAGGGATTGCCGTGGAAGGTGAATCCCTCGACATCATTAAAGAGCTCGGCATAGAGGGCGGCGATGTCTCTGTGGCGTTTCAGGTGGCTGTCGAGAATAGTCATCTGTCCGCGACCAATGCCGGCGGAAATGTTGCTCAGACGATAGTTGAAGCCAATTTTTTCGTGTTCGTAATATGGTCTGGGTTCGCGTGCCTGAGTGGCGTAGAACACGGCAAGGCGGCGCGCATCCTCGTCGGGGCAAACAACGGCACCACCGCCTGATGTGGTAATCATCTTGTTGCCGTTGAAGCTGAGAGTTCCAAACCGGCCGAAAGTGCCGCATTGGCGACCTTTGTATTTAGAGCCCAACGCTTCGGCGGCGTCTTCGACCACGGGGATTCTCCATTTGGCGGCAATAGCGAGAATCTCGTCCATTTTTGCCGGCATACCGTAAAGGTGGACCACGACGATGGCTTTAGGCAGTCGTCCGGTCTTGGCCATACGGTCGGCAATAGCCTTGTCGAGAAGGGCCGGATCCATGTTCCAAGTGTCGGGCTCGGAGTCGATGAACACCGGCGTTGCGCCTTGGTAGACAATCGGGTTGGCCGAGGCGGCAAAAGTGAAGCTTTGGCATATCACCTCGTCGCCGGCAGCGACGCCGAGCATAACGAGGGCAAGATGGATGGCAGCTGTGCCGGAACAAACGGCAGCAACACGGAGGGCGGAGAGATCGGGGGCGCCGGAAGTGAGGAATCGGGAGAGGTCGTCCTCGAAGGCGTCAACATTAGGACCCAGGGGTACAACCCAATTGTCGGCAAACGCTTCAGAGATGTAGCGCTGCTCGTTGCCGCTCATATGGGCAAGACAGAGATGGATTTTCATTGGATGCTATCGGTTGACGGGGTTAGACTAATCGGTTTTGCCACAGGCGAGGGGAACAGCCAGGGCAGGACGGTCTGGAAAATGATTTTCAGATCGCCGAAGAAAGAGTGGTTGTCAAGGTATTCGAGATTGATGCGCACCTTGTCGGGGAAAATGATACGGTCGTTATAATCTTTAGGATTGTCGCACGCGGCAAGGAGTTGCTCCTCGTTGCGATATTTGAGTGTGGCCGGGCCGGTGATGCCGGGCCGGAGCTCAAGCACACGGCGGTCGGCTCCGGAGAGCAAATCGGCATAACCGGGCACATCCGGACGGGGGCCCACGAAGCTCATCTGGCCGCAAGCCACGTTCCACAATTCGGGGAGCTCATCAAGCTTCCAGCGACGCAGGAACGCTCCCAGAGGGGTGATGCGGCTTTCGCCGGCGACGCTGATGGATGATCCGGAGTGGGAAGGCAGCATGGTGCGGAATTTAACCAAGGTGAACAGTTGACCGTGGCGTCCCACTCTTTTTTGGCAGAACAGGACCGGGCCGCCCGGCATACAGATGGCAATGGCCAAAGCCACACAAAGCATCAGCGGCCACAGAATCAGCAATCCTGCGACGGCAACTATGCGATCAAATAAAGCCTTAACCATAAGTGAGTTGCGGTATGTTTTGGACGTGACGCCGGCCGATGATAGAGAGCCTGAAAAGGGGGCTTAAAACAGGGGCTACGCACTGAACCAACTGCAAAATTACAAAATTTACAACAATTGCCAATCATTTTGCCTGATAAAAAATCAGTGATTGGCGAATTGTTGTATAACTTTTAACAATAGAGCCGTGAGAAGCGGTTTTATACGGAAGGCTCGTCGGGGGCAAAAGCGTCGGCGGCTCGATTGAGCAGTTCGATTTTGCTCCACTGTGTTTCGTAGTTAAGCCCCTGTCGCTCCCTGTTTCTGACTTTGAAGCCGCAGGTGGGGGAAATTGATATTTGGTCGGCGGCGATGTGTCGGGAAGCGATGCGGATGGCGTTGACAATATCGGTGAGGCTTTCGAGACCAGCCATGCTGCCGTCGACGAGCCCGAGGATGGCGCGTTTCCCGGAAGGGAATGCAGAGAGCTGTTCTAACTGAGCGGGCGAGTTGATGTCGAAAGGAAGGAGGAAGGCATCGGCATCGACTTCGTCGAACATTCGCCGCAGGTTGGTCTGCTCGGTAGAGTTGTCCCATCGCGGGATTCGAGTCTCGTCAGCTGCGATGGAGAGAGTGACTTCAAGGTCGGCCGGGCGGTCTTTGACCGAAGCGTTGATGAGCATAATGAGGGTGGCGGTGATATGCTCCGGGTCGAGACCGCCGAGGAGAAGTGTGCGCTGGAAATCGTCGTCGCAGATACGGCCCCAGACAGAGCTGTCGAGCTGAATGTGCCGGCATCCGAGACGATAAAGCTCCGCTATGGTCAGACGGTAGGCCTCAATGATGTCGTCGAGCAGAGATTGGGGAGATTCATAGATCTTGCTCAAGTCACCGTTTCCGCTCATAACCATACGCACATACAGTTCGCCCGGCGAAGGGATGGTCTGTCGGACTTCGGCACGCTTTCCGGCAAGAGCAGTCAGATGGACAAATTTTTCAAAGAATGGGTGTTCGGGGTTGAATGCAATTTTGCCGTTGAATCGCAGAATGTCGCGGCGCACAGGCTCGTCCTGCCAAAGCGCACCGGAGTCAATGCGGTCGCGCTCAACGCCAATCAGACCTTCCCAGAAGTCGCGGTCCCAGGCTTTGCGTCGCATTTCGCCGTCGGTGACAATTTTGAGTCCGGCCTCGATTTCGCGGTCGATGAGGCGGTCTATGACGGAGTCTTCTATTTCGTGGAACTCAAGGTCGGAGATTGTTCCGGCTTTTCTGCGTTCAATGGCCGCTTCGAGTTCTTCGGGGGGGAGAAAGCTCCCGACAATCTCTACGCGCGGACGGGATGGGTTGTTTGTCATAATGATTCGGAAGATTATATCACTTTTTCCGCTGTGCAAAGATACGAAAAAATTTTTAAACGAAAATTTGGAGTTGAGAATTGGCAAAATTGTCAGGGTCTGACCATCAGAGAAACAACGGCAGTCTCTGCAACGGGGCAGAGGTTATGGCCAGGGAGAGCGTATGAGTGGTGAGGCCGGAGGGATTGTCAGAGAAGAACGCAGGAGGGATAGAGATGTGGAGGCGAGGAGGGCGAAGCGGTCGGCGGCGCCTGATGCTTCCGGGACGGCTGCAATAAGTCGGCTGAGGGCTTTTTGGGCCACAATCTCTTCGAGTGAGCGTCGGATGCTCCAGGCAGCCTCGCTGCCGAGGGATTTTGGGAGGCGGATGTCAACTTCCATAAGAGCGTCTTCGCCGTCGTTGTCAGGCTCGATATGGTCGGGAGCGACGGTGGCTGTTTCGGCATCGAGGCGGCAGAAATCAACGAAAGGAGCTATCTGGAGGATGGTTTCGGCAAAAGCGTTGCGGACGGCTGCCACGAGGAGACCGCGGCGCTTAGGGTCGAGGATGGGGGATAGCGCGCGGCGCTCGTTGGAGTCGGCAGAGAGAGCGGCAAAGGCGGCTGTGGCGCGGGCATTGTCGGCGATGACAGTGGGTGAGAGTGAAAAGTGCATAGTGATGATGGGTGATGGGAGTGATGATGTTATCGAAGCCTTTCAGCGAGTGACAGGGCTGTGGCCGGGGAGATGAAGAACTGTGAGGCATTGCCCTCGGCCAGGACGTTGGCCAAGGCGGTAGGGAGAGATGTGCCCGGACGAAGGGCTAAAAGTCTATCTACCTTAGTGTTGATTTCCATCCAGAGGGCGAGGCGGCGGTCGCGGCGCAGACGCAGACGACCGTGGCGGAGCAGTCGGAGCATACGCAGGGCGTAGGTGAAAGTGCAATAATAGCAGGGAGCCGGACTTTCGGCCGCCATTCGGGCTACTTCGGCGCGTGATATGGTGTAGCCTCGAGGCGACGATGCGATGATGGCGCGGCAGCGGTCAATAAAGTGTCGGTTGCGGGTCTCGATGAGTGTGAGCATATTAAAGAATTGGTATTAATGGGTGAATAATCATAATTCCGTTGGCAAAAGTACTATGGGCGGTGGGCAATAAAACTGTACTCACACGTTAAAAGAAGTTAATGTTTCTTCATGTTCAAGAGCGACAGAGCTTTAGCCATAGTAGCATTGCGGAACGAATTGAAAGTTTCGAAAATGTCGAGCAGCGACACGGCGGAATTATAGACCTGGCTTTCGTAGAGCGAAGCCGAGGTAGTGCCGGCCTGGGCCTGTCCCTGCAGGGCAGAAGAGACGCCGGAGATTTGCTGAAACAGCTTAAGTTCGAGGTCGAGGAGGCGAGAGGCACCATCGCTTGAAGCAGATGAGATGACTTCGGAAGGGAGACGTGACGCATTGGGATTGATGGGCAGCACTCCGCCGGGCTGGCTCCACACACGGGCGACGTCTTCGAAAGACATACCGCAGGCCAAAGAGTCGGTGGGAATCATCAACAGACCCTTTGCGCTATTGGAGAGGAGATGATTGACAGTAGCTACGAGCAGGTTGATGTGTTGCTGCTGGTCAATTACATCCTCGATATAAGGATGGACTTCGCCATCGGTGAGGGGATAGAATGTGACAGAGAAGGGGTGGGAGCGGTGGGGGTATGGAGAGCGAGTCTGGTCAATGAGCGACCCGTCGGCGGCATAGTATCGGCAACGCCACACGGGTTCTTTGTGGCGGTCAACCTCAAACTGCCACACCTCTATGATGCGACAGAGTTCGGGGTCGGCGGGGGTGTAGAATGATGGCAAAGCAGCATCGTCGGCAATGGAAATCAACGGGCGATTAGGAGAGAAGCCTTTGAGTTGTGTGAAAAGGTCGTCGAGTTGTCGGCAGCGGCGTTTAGACTCGTGACCGAAACGGAGCAGGAGCTCGGGGCGGCTGACATCGTGGAGCATGCCGATGATGCGGATGTCAGAGCCGCGTGGGGCGGTGAATCGGTTGGAGAAGAAGTGGGAAGGGTTGACATTGTCAATCCAAACGCCTGTGCCGTTGAAACGGCGTTCGTAGACGATGCGCTGTATGGCGCAACCCGAGATGAGAAACTCCTCGAGAGCGCGAGCATCCAGCTCGTCGAGGCTGTTGGCCAAACGCAGTTTGTGGGCATCGGAGTTATTGTCGCGCTTCTCAGAGGAGATGTTCAGGCGGAAGCGCCCCACGATGCTCTTGACTAAAGATCGGAGCAGATTGTTGGTGATGGGCCGTTCCTTTTTGCGACGGCAATACTGCTCGTAGCGGTTGAGGGCAGATTCCGGGGCGTTTCTGTCGGCAAAGACTTCCCATTGTCGGCCGTAGGTGTATTTTTTTTAGTTTGTCGCGTGTGAGGCGGAGCGATTCGGCTGCTTTCCAGGCCTCGAAGGCTTGCGAGAAAGGTGAAGATGCAGAGGGGTCGGTGATAACTTTTGAAATTGAGGTCATAGCGGATGATGTTAGGAATGTGAGTGGGGATAGAATATTAAGATTGCGACCACTCGAGGGCTTGTGGCTCGAAGTGGTAAAGGCCGTCGGGGTGGCGTGCGGCACAGAGGATAGTCTCGGGGATATTTTCGGGCATAGCGGGGTAGAGAGAGACAAAACCTCCGGGGTGAATCACCGCCACCGGCGCGTCGGCCGAGGCTCGAGTGAATGAATCGGCTTGCCATCGGGCCTCTTGACACTCAGGGTCGGAAATGATGCGAGCGTCGCACAGCCATCCCCGGAGCCTCACTCGCAGCAGTCTGACGGCTCCTTTTGGGAGCGAGAACGTGACGCCTTGGTCTCCGGCGGCGGAGGATAAGATGGTGTTGGATGCATAGTCGACAGGGTCAAAGAGGGATTCAGGGCCCTCGGCAAGGAGGCGGGAATACCACGCCTCAATTTGTGCAAGGTGCAGAGTGTCGAGCTCGGGAGAAAGACCGGGGGAATAGCCCTCGACTGTGGAGATATAGCCTCGATGAGTGCGCCATCGGGCAAGCATTTCGGGTTGAGAAAGTGTGAGCATAATATGGTATTGTGAATTTTGTGATTGTGGCCTAACGGCTATGCAAAGTTACTATTGTCGTATCCCTGAAAAGGTGCGATAATGCCGATTATGTAAATGAAAATATTTGCGTAATTTTGCACATTAATTCCAGTGACAATGACAACAGACAGAAACAACGACATAGACCTTAAGCGCTACAAGGGGCACATATCGCTTTGTGAAATAGACATAGAGGGTCAACGACGGCTTATGGAGTCGCGTGTGCTCATAGTGGGAGCCGGGGGCCTCGGGTCGCCCGTGGCGCTCTATCTTGCAGCTGCCGGAGTGGGCCGCCTCGGCATTGTGGACCCCGACAGTGTGAGCATGAGCAATCTTCAGCGTCAGATAATTCATACCACCGCCGCCGTAGGCACTCCGAAAGGAGAGAGTGCGCGACGTGCCGTTGAGGCTCTTAATCCCGAAGTGGAAGTGAGACTCTACGGAGAGCTGCTGACAGCAGAGAATGCCGCGTTGATATTGCCCGACTATGACATAGTGGTGGACTGTACCGACAATATGGCCGCTCGGCTGGTGATTGACGATGCGTGTCGTGCATTGGGCCTACCTTATATATATGGGGCCGTGCGCCGTTGGGGCGGACAGCTCTTTACGCATATTCCGGGTTCGGCCGGCTATCGCGATATCTTCAACCCCGACCCTACGGTGCCTGTGGAGGATCTTCCCTGTGCCATAGACGGGGTGCTCAATACGGTGGTGGGAGTGGTGGGGACACTCCAGGCCACAGAGGCTGTGAAGTGGATAGTGGGGACCGGCGACCTGCTCGTGAACCGCCTGCTCACTTTTGACGCCATCACAATGAAGTTTGAGGAATACAGCTTAAATTCGTAACTTTGCACCCGAAAAAACCTCTTGTTACAATGGAAAAGACTCTTCCCGATGGAGTGGCGGTCTACTGTGCGTCGTCCCACCGTGTGTCTCAGAAATATCTCGACGTCGCGCGCCGTATGGGCGAGCTCATAGCGCGCTCGGGGCTCACTTTGGTGTGTGGCGGCGGCCGGCTCGGGCTGATGGGCGCTGCTATCGAAGGCGCAGTGGGGGCCTCGGGCAGGGCCGTGGGGGTGCTTCCGCAGTTTATGATTGAAAAAGAGTGGAACCACCCCGACCTGACAGAGACCATCTCGACGCCCGATATGCGGGAGCGCAAGCAGACGATGGAGCGGCTCAGTCGCGCTGCAGTGGCCCTTGCCGGTGGCATAGGCACCCTCGACGAGCTTGCAGAGATGATGACGCGTGTACAGCTCGGACTCTTTGCGGGGCCGGTGATTATAGTTAACACAGAGGGGTTCTACGCTCCGTTGGTGGCAATGTTTGCCAAGATGAAAGAGCAAGGATTTATGCGCGGCGACGAAGCTCCGGTTATCGTTGTGGCTACACCGGAGGAGGCTATGGAGGTGATAATGCGATGAACACAGAGGAGGCAATACACTATCCCTGGGAGGGAGACTTAAGTCATTACGATGACGGCCCTCTTGTCGGGACCGACGCTGCGGCCTATCCGGCCACAGTGGTGGCGTACACCACCGGCCTTCCGCCTCAGCCCCGAACACTCCTGCCGGGCTACGACTCCGGAGTGCTTTGTCTGCTCATAGGGATATTTCTGTTGCTGAGCTATAACTTCCGTCACTACTCTACATTTCTTAAAAACTTCATTACTGACCTGGTGAGCACCCGCCGCAGAGAAGGCACTTTTGAGGTGCGCACCTTTTCGGAGGCCGGAGTGCTGATTTCGGTGGTGCTTGTGGCGTGTCTGAGCGAGGGAATAATCGTCAATGCCGCTCTCACCCGCAGTGTCGGTGATGCGCTGTTGCCGGGTGTATTCGTGGTGATAGGTGTTGTGACGGTGGTGGCGGTGGTCTACTATCTGTGGCAGTTGTGTGCCTACACCGTGGTGGGCTATGTGTTTACCGACCGCGTGGCCGCACGAATGTGGATAAAGGGATTCAACGCATCGCAGACGTTGCTGGCCTTTATGCTCGTTATACCGGCCTTGATAGTGCTCTTCAATCCGGGGTCAGCCGGGGTGGTAGAGGCGATTGCGCTAACTGCTTATGTATTAACACGTTTGATGTTTATTTATAAGGGATTTAGACTTTTTTACGATAATTTTGGCTCGTTGCTTTACTTTATTTTGTATCTTTGCACCCTTGAAATAGTTCCTATAATGGTGTTGTATCGTTTGGCAACGATGGCAATCACCGTTCCATTTGACACCTTAACTAACTGAAACAACTATATATCGCGACGTGAAAGTAAAGAAAATTCTGGTATCGCAGCCACAGCCGGAGACCGGTAAATCACCATACTACGATATAGCTGAAAAATATGGTGTAGAGGTAGTGTTACGCCCCTTCATCAAGGTGGAGGGCCTGACAGCAAAGGAGTTCCGCCAATCAAGAATAAATATCTCAGAGTTTACGGGAATTATCTTTACCGCACGCACCGCCATAGACCACTTTTTTCGGCTGTGTGAGGAGATGCGTATCACTATTCCCGACACGATGAAATATTTCTGCACATCGGAGTCGATAGCGCTCTATCTGCAGAAGTATATCATTTATCGCAAGCGGAAGATATTCCACGGCACGAATGGCAAGTTTGACACCCTACTCCCTTACCTTATAAAATATAAGAAAGAGAATCTGCTGTGGGCGGTGTCAGATGTCCACAAGGAGGACTCCGGGCTTCTTGATCAGAACGGCATCACCTATACGAAAGCAGTGATGTATCGAACGGTGAGCAATGACTTCGGTCCTGACGAGCCTTTTGACTATGATATGCTCGTGTTTTTCAGTCCTTCAGGGATAGAGTCGCTAAAGAAAAACTTTCCCGAGTTTGAGCAGGGAGATATCAAGATAGCATGTTTCGGTCCGTCTACCTGCCAGGCAGTGACAAATGCCGGGCTTCGTCTGGATATAGCTGCTCCGTCGCCCGAACACCCCTCAATGACCGGCACTCTTGATGCATATCTGCGCAAGGAGGCTGAAGAGGCTGCCGCGGCCGAGGAGGCATAGTCTGAATGAAGGGACTGCGTCTATATAAGGCTGAAAAACTCTGTAGCGAGATAGCTATCGGGCAGCTCTTTGACCGAAGCAATCCCGCGGTGAAAATGGTGTTTGCCTATCCGCTGAGGATGGTGTGGACGGTAGACTCCTCTCGCTCCGGTCCGGCGGTGGCACGATTTCTTGTGTCGGTGCCCAAAAAGCGTCTTCGGCACGCCGTGGAGCGGGTCAAGATGCGGAGGCGCATTCGCGAGTCTTACAGGCTGAACCGCGCCTTGATGCCGCAGGGGGTCAAGTTTAATTTGGCATTTATCTACGTGGCGTCAGAGGTGCTCCCTTCGGCTCGTATAGTGCCTGCGATGCGCAGGTTGCTTGGAAGTCTCAACTCAGTTGATGTAACGGAATGAAATCCTTGACGCGCAGGCTTCTGATAGCCCCTATACGATTCTATCAGGGTGCAATCTCGCCTCATTTTCCCCCAATGTGTAGATTTATCCCCACATGCAGCAGTTATGCCGTAGAGGCAATCGAGCGCCACGGCGCCGCTCGCGGCCTGCTGCTTACGGTCCGCCGCTTGTCGCGGTGCCATCCTTGGGGCGGGAGTGGCTATGACCCTGTGCCTTGATGCTATGACCCATTTTCTTGATGCTCACACCCACACCTGCCGTCGGAATGCCGTGGTCAATCTTGATCCCGTATCGGCGCCGGAAGCTCGCCTTGAGGCTCCATACGTCTACTCTGTGGGGATACATCCGTGGAATGCTTCGCGTGTTACGCCTGAGGCGTTAGACAGGCTCGGAGAGTTGGCCCTCAGCCCTCGGGTGGTGGCAATAGGGGAGACGGGGATTGACCTTATCCATGAGGGAGTGGCTGTGGCTGATTTAGACTGCCAGTTGGAATTGCTCCGCCGCCATGTGGCTCTGAGCGAGGAGACAGCCAAGCCGCTGTTGCTACATATAGTCAGGCGTTTTGCCGAGATTATTGCGCTGCGTCGCACTCTGAATCCTATGCAGCCGTGGATTATTCACGGGTTTCGCGGTAAACCGGAGTTGGCGCGTCAGCTGTTGAATCAAGGGTTCTTCCTGAGTTTCGGGGCCAAGGCCAATCCGTCGTCCGTGGCAGTCACTCCTCCATCGCGTCTGCTTGTGGAGACTGATGAGTCGCCCCTCACAGTGGATGAAATAGCATCAGCGCTTGGGGTTGATGTCTGTGCTCAAAACGTTGCGTTTCAGACCGGCCAGTTTGGTGCGCTTGATGGCGCTCCCCTTGAAGAGTCTTGAGAACTCCGGTTGCTCCATGTTAAGAATCTCCTCGCGTGTCAGACTAAGCACTTCAGGCCTGGGGGAGAATGCTTTGATATTGCTGAGCATTACTTGGCGGTTGTGTGGGCACACCTCCTGGCAGATGTCGCATCCGTAGACCGTGTTGCCTAACGGTGCGATGCTGTCGCCGCGGTATTCAATGCTGAGATATGAGCGGCAGCGCAGAGCATCCATGCCGCCGTCACCATCCAATGCTCCGGCGGGACACTCCCTGACGCATAGCCCGCAGCCGCAGCACGTCATGGCAGGCAGAGGGGGCGTGGGTGGCAACCGAAGAGTGGTGATGATAAATCCCAAAACGCACCACGAACCGGCCTCCGGGACAATCAGCAGCCCGTTGCGCCCAAGAAAGCCGACTCCTGAACGCAGGGCCCAGTATCGCTCGCGCAGAGGAGCCGTGTCGATGCACACTCTACAGGTCTCCCCGGTCTCCCCGGTGATTTTCGAGCTCACAGATTCAAGTCGGCTTCTCAGTTCGTTGTGGTAGTCGTCGCCGAGCGCATAGCGAGCCCAATGAAGCCCTCCGCGCCCGCAGTTATCCGGGTGATAATAGTTGAAAGCAGCACATATTATTGACTGAGCTCCCTCGAGAAGATTCTGCGGATTATCTCGGACATCGCAATATTTCTCCAGATATGCCATCTCGCCATGCCTGCCGCAGTCAATCCACTGTTTGTAGAGCTCCTTGTTTTTAGTGTCGACGGGAGCTGCCTCGGCAATCCCCCAGCTGACGGCACCGGCGTTGTGCAACAGCGAGTCTAAAATCTTGGGGTTCATATCACATCGGTAATGTCTCAAACTCGTATCCCATCTCTTTTAGCCACCGGATGGCGCGAGGGAGCGCGTAGCGCATCTTGTCGTGGGCTTTTAAGGAGTCGTGGAACACGATAATGCTGCCGTTGCGTGTGTAGCGCTTCACGTTGGCCAACACACGCTCGGCGTCGACGCACTTGGAGTAGTCGCGTGTCACGATGTCGTACATCACAATGTTGTAGTGTTTCTTGATAAGTCTGGCTTGTCCCGGCCATATTATTCCGTGAGGTGGTCTGAACAGCGGGGAGTCAATCAGTGCGTCGGCCTCTGTGATGTCGCGCAGATAGCGGGAGTTGCTCTCCTTGAGCCCCTGGAGGTGGTGCATGGTGTGATTGCCGTAGGCGTGACCGCGGCGTTTCATCTCCTCAAAAATCTCCGGATGGCGCTTAACGTTCTCGCCCACCATAAAAAAAGTGGCTTTCACTCCCTCTTCCTCCAATAAGTCAAGCACCCAGGGGGTTTCCTCCGGGACAGGCCCATCATCGAACGTGAGGTAGACCACCTTGCGCCCCTTTCGCTTATAGCGCCACATGGCCTCGCTGAACAGCAGCCTGTAGATAAGGGGAGGATGCTCAATCAGGTGGTCGGGGCTGAGCCGCCGGAGCAGCCGATGCCACCATCCCCTGCCATCCACATCAGTCGGCCGGGGTGGGGTCGGTGGAGTCTGGTTCATCATATTTCTGGAAAAGGAAGTCGTTGTAAGGGAATCGGGTGAGATGAATCTCTTTGGCGCGCTCATAGAGGCGCTCTTTCAGCTCGTCAATCCCTTGTCCGGTTTTGGCTGAAATAAACACGCAGTCGTGAGGGAGGCGGTTCATCCAGGTGAGTTTCAGTTCATCCAAGGGTATGTTTTCGCGAGTGCGCTCGGTCAGGTCGTTATCGTCCTTCTCGATGTGGGTGAAGGCGTCTACCTTGTTGAACACCATAATCATCGGCTTGTCGGAGCCGTCGCACACCTCGCGCAGCGTCTTGTCAACCACTTCAATCTGTTCCTCAAAATAAGGGTGTGAGATGTCAACCACGTGGACTAAGAGGTCGGCCTCGCGCACCTCGTCGAGGGTTGATTTAAATGAGTCGACAAGATGAGTAGGGAGCTTGCGGATGAAGCCGACTGTGTCGGTCAGCAGAAAAGGCAGATTGTCAATTATCACCTTGCGCACTGTGGTGTCGAGAGTGGCGAAAAGCTTATTTTCGGCAAAAACATCGCTCTTGCTCAGCACGTTCATTAGTGTAGACTTTCCGGCGTTGGTGTAACCCACTAAAGCCACTCGGGTCAGCTTGCCGCGGTTCTTGCGCTGCACGGCTTTCTGCTTGTCGATGGCTCGTAGTTCCTCTTTGAGCCGGCTTATCTTGTCGAGGATAATGCGGCGGTCGGTCTCAATCTGCGTCTCGCCGGGGCCACGCATGCCGATGCCGCCACGCTGTCGCTCCAAGTGGGTCCACATTCGAGTGAGACGAGGCAGCAGATATTGATATTGCGCCAGTTCCACCTGGGTCTTCGCATTTGCCGTGTGGGCGCGCTTGGCGAAAATATCCAATATCAGGCTTGTGCGGTCAAGGATTTTCACTTTTAGCTCGCGCTCAATGTTGAGCACCTGTTTCGATGTCAGATCATCGTCGAAAATCACCATACCGATGTCGTTGTCCTCGATATATTGACGGATTTCATCAAGCTTTCCTTTTCCTACATATGTGCGGGGGTTGGGATAGTCGAGTTTTTGCAGAAATTGTTTGACGGTTACGGCTCCGGCCGTGTCGGCAAGAAATGCCAACTCGTCAAGATACTCCAGGGTCTTGATTTCGTTCTGTCGTTCGGTGATGAGGCCTACTAATACGGTGCGCTCTGTTGTCTCCTCGGAGAGTATTTGGTCAATCATATATATTGGTGAGAACTGCTTTAAGATTTAGAGGGTATATAACCTTCCGGGCGCGAAGATACAAAAAAAGAATGGATAATGAAAGACCGAAGTCAATGCATTACCCATTCTCCTCTCTCCTCAGCGGTATGGACGGGACTCGAACCCGCGACCCCCTGCGTGACAGGCAGGTATTCTAACCAGCTGAACTACCACACCGT
>JAFLRW010000059.1 GCA_022511285.1 Duncaniella sp. | reverse complement strand
ATACTAATCTATTTCGTAGTCATCCCCATAGTGATGTTGCTGGGGTTGTTCCTCTGTCGCAATGTCAAGCAGATACGCGCTGTGGCCGTCACCGGCTCTGTGCTTCTCACTGCGCTGTCGGTGTGGGTTCTGATTGATTATCTTGCTCAGCGCGCCGCGGGAGCCACGTCGACGATGCTTTATGTAGATTCCTGGAGCTGGTTTGCTCCGCTGCATATCAATCTGGCCGTCGGGGTTGACGGTATCTCGATTGCTATGCTCATCCTCACCGGAGTGATTCTCATCACAGGCAGTTTTGCATCGTGGGAGATACCACAGCCCAAGGAGTTTTTCCTCTGGCTCATACTTCTGGCCACCGGAGTCTACGGCTTCTTCATCTCCATTGACCTCTTTACAATGTTTATGTTCTATGAGGTGGCACTAATTCCAATGTATCTTCTCATCGGAGTGTGGGGGTCAGGCAATAAAAACTACTCGGCAATGAAGCTCACTCTTATGCTTATGGGTGGGTCGGCCTTTCTGATGCTTGGCCTGATTGGAATTTATTACCATGGCACTCCCCAGGGGCTCACTCCCACGTGGAATATCCTTCAGATAGCCAAATATAATGTCATAGATCCTTCCTGGCAGCGATTCCTCTTTCCGATGACCTTTGTGGGCTTCGGAGTGCTGGGAGCTATGTTCCCCTTCCACACCTGGTCGCCCGACGGCCACGCCTCGGCCCCGACGGCTGTGTCGATGCTCCATGCCGGAGTGTTGATGAAGCTCGGAGGCTATGGTTGCTTCCGTGTGGCCATCTATCTGATGCCTCAGGCAGCCCACGAATTGGCGTGGATTTTCATCATCCTCACCGGCATTTCGGTGGTTTATGGAGCTTTCTCGGCCTGTGTGCAGAACGACCTCAAGTATATCAACGCATATTCCTCTGTGAGCCACTGTGGATTAGTGTTGTTTGCCATCCTGATGCTCAACACCACGGCTATGACCGGCGCCATAATGCAGATGCTGTCACACGGCCTGATGACAGCCCTGTTCTTTGCGCTCATCGGTATGATTTATGGGCGTACTCACACCCGAGATATCCGCGAAATGGGCGGTATGATGCAGATATTGCCTTATCTTTCGGTGTGTTATGTAGTGGCCGGTATGGCATCGCTCGGTCTTCCCGGTCTCTCAGGTTTTGTGGCTGAGATGACTATTTTTATCGGCTCTTTTGAGCACACCGACCTATTCCACCGCATCTTTGTCATAGTGGCCTGCAGTTCTATAGTCACAACCGCAGTCTATATTCTTCGTGTTGTGGGCAAACTGCTCTATGGCCCTGTCTATGACAGCCACCACCTCTCACTCACAGATGCCTCCTGGTGGGAGCGCCTCTCCACAGCCACTCTCATTATCTGTGTGGCAGTCATAGGTTTCTTCCCCAACTTCTTTGCTGACCTCATCAAGTTTACCTTCTCACCCGAGATATTCACAGTTCTCGGACTGCATTAAGATAATTTTTAAGCAATGGATTACTCACAGTTCATAGCAATGAAACAGGAGATTGCGCTGTTGATAGCCTTTCTCGTAGTGTTTCTCTGCGACACGTTTGCCTCGCCCAAGTCGGCCAAGAGCATTCCGGTAATATCCTGTATATGTATGATGGCCGTTGTGGCTTTTGGTTTCGTCACTATCCCTGCGGCCTCTGTGTTTGCCTTCGATGGTATGTATGAGACATCGCAGGTGATATACGCCATTAAGAATATTCTCAATGTCGGAGTGCTCATAGTGCTTGTGCAGTCATTGAAATGGGCTAACTCGGAATATGTGGCAGTGCGCCGCGGCGAGTTCTACGAACTAATGCTGCACACGCTGCTTGGAATGTATCTGATGATATCAAGCCGCCACTTCCTGATGTTTATCATTGGTTTGGAGACAGCCTCGCTCCCCTTGTGTGCGCTTGTAGCCTTTGACAAACACCGCTATGAAAGCCACGAAGCAGCCATAAAATATGTGCTGACCGCGGTCTTTTCGTCGGCAATACTCTTGATGGGCTTGTCGTTCATCTACGGCGCCACCGGATCGCTCTATTATAGCTCTGTAGCTTATCTTGTGCGCTATAATTTCGGTGTGATGGTTGTTGTGGGATTGGCCTTCGTTATGGCTGGCTTTGGATTCAAACTCTCGTTGGTGCCGTTCCATCTCTGGACTGCCGACGTTTATCAAGGTGCGCCTGTGGCTGTGACATCCTATCTCTCCGTCATCTCCAAGGGCTCTGCTGCGTTTGCATTCCTGGTGGTGCTCACTCAAGTGTTCGGCTCAGTCTGGGCTGAGGCATGGGAATGGATGCTATATGCACTCATAATCCTCACCATCACAGTCGGCAACCTCTTTGCAATGCGACAGACAAATATGAAGCGATTCCTTGCGTTCTCCTCTATCTCCCAGGCAGGCTATATTATGCTCGCCATTGTGGGGCATAACACTATGGGGACCGCGGCATTGATGTTCTATGTGTTGGTCTACATCTTCTCCAATCTTGCCGCCTTCGGGGTAATAGGTGCCATTGAAAACGCCACCGGCAAGATGGATATGACTGATTACAATGCGCTTTATCGCACCAATCCACGGTTGGCTTTCACGATGATGCTTGCAATGTTCTCCCTCGCCGGCATCCCCCCGTTTGCCGGATTCTTCAGCAAGTTCTTTGTGTTCACCTCCGCCCTTAGCGGCGAAGCCTCAGTGGCGCTGTATGTGTTAGTGCTCATAGCCCTTATCAACACTATTATTTCTCTCTACTATTACCTCCTGGTGGTTAAGGCTATGTTTATTAACCCATCCGACACCCCTATAGCCACTTTCCGCTCAGCCTGCTCAGAGCGGGTGGCTATGTGGGTATGTGTGGTAGGCATCATCGGGCTCGGTATTGTCAGCTATTTCTACGACTATCTTCTCCGCCTTGTGCTTTAAGGGGGGATATTTGAGGAAAAAGCGTTAAGAATCATATAATTAAACCTGTCTTAATTCATAGTGCCATTGTGCATTATGAATTTTGCGTAAAATCGTACTTTCATTTTGAATAATCAATCCGCAGTGACTCCAATCGGCATATTTGACTCAGGTTATGGAGGTCTTACCATCCTGAAAGAGATTCGCAAGGAACTTCCGCAATATGACTACCTTTATCTTGGCGATAATGCCCGCGCTCCATACGGCACTCGCTCGTTTGATGTGGTATATGAGTTCACTCTGCAAGCTGTGAAAAAACTGTTTTCGGCAGGCTGCCGATTGGTGATTCTCGCTTGCAATACGGCATCGGCCAAGGCTCTCCGCTCCATACAGCAGAACGATCTCCCGCAAATCGACCCTTCCCGCAGGGTGCTCGGTGTGGTAATCCCTACGGTGGAAGCGCTCGGAGAGATATCCAAGACGGGCAATATCGGTGTGCTCGGCACTCCCGGCACCATCTCGTCGGGGACGTATGACATTGAGATTGCTAAATTCTTTCCACGTTTCCGCACGGTCTCTCAGGCGTGTCCAATGTGGGTACCGTTAGTGGAAAACAGAGAGTATGACGGCGATGGAGCTGATTATTTCGTGGAAAAATATGTCGAGGCCCTGTTTGCTGAAGAGCCTGAAACCGATACAATCGTGTTAGGCTGTACTCACTATCCACTGCTCCTACAGAAGATTGAGCGTCAGGTGGCAGGACGTGCCACTGTGGTGACCCAAGGAGGACTTGTGGCCAAAAGTCTTGCTGACTATCTGCATCGGCATCCCGAATTGGAGGCCCGGTGCTCTAAGGGTGGTGCGGTCAACTATCTGACCACAGAAAATCCTGAAAAGTTTACGGAGATGGCATCCATATTTATGGAGCAGCCGGTCAGAGCCTCACGCACAGACCTTTGATGACGATATTGGCACATATCCGGCGCAGCGGTTGTGTGCTGCTGTGTGTGGCTTGTATTATGGCTGCACTCATAGCTTGTTCCTCAGACTCGGCCACGGAACTGATGGGGATAGGGCGCTTGGAGCTATCGCTTGAAGATGAATCAGATGCCCCTGCGCCATATTCGGTCAATCCGATGGATGTGTGCCTGACATTGTCGACGGCCGATGGGACGTATTCCCACACTTGGAATGGATTTGACCGTTTTCCTCAGGGTGAACAGTATTTTGCCGGCAGTTATGTGGCTACAGCCTTCAGCGGCGACTCTCTTGCCGAGGGGTATGATTTTCCGGCATTTCAAGGTAAGGCGGTATTTGAAGTGGTGGATGGTCAGCTCACTGAGGCGACAATCCCTATGAAACTTGCTGTGGCCCTGTTTGAGGGGGGTGATTGGGTGTCCGAATGTGCCGGCTTTGAGATTGACAAACTCGAACTTCACACTCCCTCAGGAGCTTATCAGGTAGTTGAGCGTGAGGCTCCCTCCGGAAGCTTTCTGTGTCTGCGACCCGGAGCCACACAGCTTTATACCTCCCTATTGACTCCCGAAGGGCAGTCGGTGCGCCTTCGTGTGGCCGAAGTGGTCACTTGTGCGGGATTGCTATGTGGCGTGACAGCCTCTGTGAGCCGGCGTGGAGATATTCCGACGTTGGAGGTGAAGTGCGGAGCGTCAACTACTTCGATGCCTCTCTCTGACAAGCTTCTACAGTCAGCTCCGCCGACTTTACACTACGATTGGGCGGAAGAGTTTGTTATCCCCGAAGGGGAGACTCCATCCGAGCCGGTTGTGGTACGTGCTATAGCCGGAGGAGCAGAGATTGCCCACATCTATCTATCCATTGCATCTCCTTCGCTGTCGGCAGTGGAGGGGCTTCCGAAGGAGTGTGACCTTCTGTCACTTACTCCCGCACAGCGTGAGGCTTTTGCTTCCGTTGGCTTCACCCCGGCCGTTTCTCAATCAGGCGGTGAGATTGACTTTTCAGCCCTTCTCTCTGAATTGGTCTGTGTTGACGCCTCTTCCGGTATCTCGGCATTCAGGGTTGAAGCTGTTGATGTCAATGGCTTAGCTTCGGAAACACAGCAACTGACAGTGGTTACCACTCCGGTGGATATTGAGGTCAAGGAAATTTCTCCGGCGCTGATGGGTGTCAATCGTGCAGCAGTCACAGTGGCCTGTCAGTCAGCGAAATTTCCTTCACACATCGCTGTGAAACTGCCGGATGCTGCAAGCGAAGACTATCTGGAAGCTAAATGCGATATAACCCAAATTGGCCCTGATTGTTGGCGCGTGGAATTCACCGTCCCATCCGGGAGTGAGCCTGTGGAAGCCCGGTTGCTATATTGCGGAAAGGTGAGAGACACTGTAACCATAACTCGCGTTCAGCCCTCTTTCAGCATTGAGGTTGATACCTATGCCACTACGGCGGGAGTGAGGATTGTCGCGGCTGACCCCGAACTGACATCAATAATCACATCCGGATTGCACCTTTATATTAATGATGAGGAGTCGGCGCTGTATCAGCGATTCCCGGCTGAAGGATTTGTATCGGTAATAGGATTAAAACCGTCGCACACTTACACGTTCAAGGCCACAATGATGTCTGGTGTGGCTGAAAAGCAATTTACACCGCAGGTCACCGCACGGACGGAGAGTGTCAGACAGCTCCCAAACTCTGATTTTGAGCATCGAGAGCGCGGTGTGACATATTGGAATCTTCCGGCCGGGGGACGCTTCTCGCAGACCACGGTTGAAATTTTCAATCAATGCAATTTCATCACTTATGAGCAGGAGGTGCCCGAGGGATGGGCAAATACAAATGCAAAGACCTTCTGCCTTAAGGCGACAAATAAAAACTCGTGGTATATGCAGCCGTCGGTGAGCCTGACGCGCAGCACTGCTCACAGTGGGGAATACTCAGTGATGCTCTCGTCTGTAGCGTTTGACCCTAATGGCGAGCCTATCCCTGACTATGCCCAGACTGGACAGCCTTACCTTTCATATTCTCCGGTGGTGCCACATATCTCATATCGAGCCTCAGGGAAGATTTTTCTTGGGACATACTCGTTTGACCACGCTACCCTCACGGAGCATTACTCCGAAGGAATCCCGTGGAGCTCGCGTCCGCTGTCGCTCAATGGCTATTATCGTTTTCTCCCTGTCGAGGCTAATCTTTCGGCATCGGGCCTTGCGCGGGTCGAGGTGCTCGGAAAGATTGACGGCACAGAGCAGGTGATAGCCTCGTCGGAAGCACTTCTCCCTATAGCTTCAACGTTTACGGCGTTCAGTGTTCCGCTGAGGTATGAGCATTTTGGGGTTAAGGCTACAGCGATTAGAGTGATGTTTGCTTCCTCGGCCTATGTGGGCAGTATCGAAGAGGAGACAGCCGGACTTATCACCATTGACGATCCCCGCACAGCCACGTCGGTGGGTGGCAGGCTCTGGCTCGACAATATAACTCTTGCTTATTAACCAAAACTTGTCATCACATCCATCATAAGCTAATCAATGAATCAGAAAGATAGATATTTTGCAAAGCTGCGTGTGGTCTTGACATTGCTGGCGTTGGCCTTTGGCTCGGCGGCGGTGATGGCCCAAGAGCCGTTTGAGCGCGGATTGGAGCAGATTTCGTTTATTCCCAAGGGTCAGTGGATTACGGGAGTCAACGTCAGCTATACGCAGAGCGATTATGATAATTACAAATTTTTCATAGTTGAAAATCTCAGGGGCGACACTTATAGCTTCCGTGTGAGCCCGATGCTGCTCTATGCCTTTCGCGACAATCTTGCAGCCGGAGGAAGGATGGCTTACACACGCCAGCGCACTCGCCTTAACTCAGCCAACGTAGTGATTGACTCCGAGACATCGTATGAGCCTGGACAGTTGTTTGCCCTGACGCATAATTACTACGGCACGGCCTCGTTTCGCAACTATATCTCACTGGGCCACTCGATGCGCTTCGGTTTCTTTAATGAGGTGCAGCTGCAGATGGGTGGCGGGCAGTCAAAGATAGTAAATGGCAGCGGCGATGACATCACAGGAACCTATTCGCGCAACTTTTCGCTCGACGTGGGCCTTACTCCGGGAGTGATAATGTTTCTCAACAACTATTCTGCCATTGAGGTGAGTGTGGGAGTGCTCGGATTCAGTTATAATCATACCCACGCTATTACTAACCAGGTTTATATTGCCGATATGAAGAGTAAGTATGCCAACTTTAAGTTGAATCTCTTCTCGATATCGTTCGGCGTGGCGTTCTACCTCTAATTTCAATCGGTTATGAAAAGGAATCTCACGGCACATACAATCATACTGATACTCTTGTCGCTGCTGCAAGTTGGACAGTTAAGCGCACAGAGTATAGCCACAACGACCACTAAATCAGCCTCGTTAATAATTCCCGAGGGGGTGGATACGGTCACTACGGTCACCACATTTATCACACACACCACTTATCATAGACCTGCCTCTGAGGTGAAGCGTGACACGGTCTATGTCTATCTTCCGGCTCCCGAGAGAGTGGACACTGTGGTGAAAGTGGTCGAAGTGACCGCCGACGGCGGGTGTGTCACCTGCGCGGACTCGATGGTTTCGCCTACGCTCTACACCGATTCGCTCAACGGCTATCCTCTCAATGAGAGGGGAAAGATGGTGTTGGCAACCATAGACCCTGCGCTCCTTGGCCAGCGCGTTGTGGTAGGAGCCGACACTATTCCCATTATTCTGCCGGCGCCAAATTATGGACGCTATGACCGTGGTTTGTTCAATTTCCTCTTCATCCCTAAAGGCCAGTGGATGTTTGGGCTGACGGCGAGCTATGGCGAGTTTAATTCAGATGATATCCAGGTGTTGTCGCTGATAAAAGACTTTAATTTCAAAGGGAAGATGTATTCGGTGCAGCCTTCGTTCAGCTATTTTTTCCGCAACAATCAGTCAGTGGGGATGAAGTTTGTGTATTCTCATGCCGGCGCAGATCTGGGCGGCTTGGCGGTGGATTTTGACGATGATATGAGTTTCAGACTGAGCGATGTGAGCTA
Organism: Duncaniella sp.; assembly: GCA_022511285.1. Taxonomy (GTDB): domain Bacteria; phylum Bacteroidota; class Bacteroidia; order Bacteroidales; family Muribaculaceae; genus Duncaniella. Next base: position 1,904 of record JAFLRW010000059.1, on the reverse strand, counting down.
TTACTCTCACTCATACACGGTGTCGGCTGCATATCGCAATTATGTTGGGCTTGGCTCGGATAAGCGGTTTGCTATCTTCAATGAAGTGGATTTGGCTTTCGGGTCGGGAGCGTCGCGATTTCTTCGCAGCTACGATGGCGAGCCGCGCGACACGAAAACACTCACTACGAAGTGGAGCCTGAATTTCTCGCCCGGCGTGACGATGTTTATAATGGATAATGTGTGTTTCAATGTGTCGTTTGGAGTGTTTGGCATCCACGCTACTCATGAAAAGCAGTACACAAACGGTTTAGACGAAGGTCGCCGCACATCGTCGGGCGCTAATTTTAAATTCAATTTGTTTAACATCAATTTTGGTCTCGGTGTCTGCATCTAAGTATATCGCACTCCCCGCAGTTCTCTGTGTGGTCCTTGTGGCCTTGGCGGGATGTATCAAAAATAATATTCCTTATCCGCGAATTAGGGTTAGTTTTACTGCGTTCGAGGTAGAGAATGCTTTGCAGCCGGCAAATATCGATTCGGTGAGTCGGACAGTCACGGTCTTTCTGAATGAACAGGCCGACATCCATAATGTGGTGGTGAAGGGGTTTGCACTCTCTCCTTCGACAGCTGAGTGGGCAGACTCTGCAAGCTTTCTCAATGGCGTGGATATGTCTGTGGCACAGAGCACGATGCTTTCACTCTATCAGGAATATGAGTGGACAATCCGCGCGGTGCAGCAGATAGAGAGATATTTCACCGTTGAGCAGCAAGTGGGAGCGTCTGTGATTGATGTGCCCGGCAGGCGTGTGGTGGCGTATGTAGCAGCGGGAGCTCCTATGGGGCGGCTGAAGGTGACTTCAATTAAACTTGGAGGGGATGGGGCTGTGATGAGCCCTGACCTGAATGGGCTGGAAGTCGATTTCAGTAAGCCTGTCGAGGTGACAGTCACAGAACACGGACGGATGTCGGTATGGACTATTTATCTGCTCACGACGGAGGCTACTGTGACTACTGAGCGCGTAGATGCCTGGAGCAGAGTGGCCTGGCTTTATGGAGCCGGTGAGGCCGGAAAAGATAACGGCTTCGAGTATCGGCGAGCTGATTCTGAAGTCTGGATGCGTGTGCCAGACGGTGATGTGAGCGGTTCAGGCGGTGCGTTTTCGGCTCGCTTGACCGGACTTTCACCTGAGACGACGTATGTGGCCCGTGCGTTTAGTGGGGCAGATAGGGGCGCAGAAGTTGAGTTTACCACTCAAGGTGAAGCTCAGATGCCTAATTCGGACTTTGAGCAGTGGTGGCTTGATGGAAAGGTGTGGAATCCGTGGGCTGAGGGGAGCTCTCCATATTGGGATTCAGGCAATAAGGGGGCTACGACGTTGGGTGCGAGCAATACGTTCCCTACAGATGACACTCCGAGCGGACGCGGGACTGCAGCCTGTCTTGAGACCCGATTTGTTGGAATTGGTGCCTTAGGCAAGTTGGCCGCAGGAAACATCTTTGTGGGAAGTTATGTGCGCACTGACGGCACTAACGGAGTGCTTTCCTTTGGGCGAGAGTGGAGTCTGCGTCCTACACGATTGAGGGGTTGGGCTAAGTATCACTCGGCACCGATATCGTCGGTGACAACCGGCTATGAGGAGTTAAAGGGCTCTCAGGATGGCGCTGATTGATTCGGCCGAGCCTTTTGAAATACGCACTAATCCGAATAATAGGAATCTGTTTAATCCGGAGGCTGACTATGTGGTAGCCTACGGAAAGGTGGAGTGGGAGAGTGATGTGGCGCAATGGACGGAGTTTGAGCTCGAACTCGAATATCGGTCTACCTCGAGGGTGCCGCGTTATATTCTCTGTACGGCATCGGCTTCGTGGCTTGGTGATTATTTCACTGGAGGAAACGGCTCGGTGCTTACTATAGATGATTT
>JAFLRW010000058.1:5151-10261 GCA_022511285.1 Duncaniella sp. | reverse complement strand
ATTTGAGCATTGACTGCACGTTTTTTCCGAAGAATGGAGCCTCAATGGCCATTTCATCCGGCAGATATTGCTCTGTGAGGGCGAGCACACGATCATATATGCGTCGCAGACGCAGGTAATGGCTTTCAAATTTTGATAGCTTAATCACGCCGAGAGCTATTAATGAGGGCGTCTTAGATTTGATGCCGAGGATGCCATAGCCCATCACATTGGTGCCGGGGTCAATGCCGATGATTATCTTATCATATTCTTTTAACTCCATATCAAATCTCTACACTTTCCATTAGGGTGGTGAAATGAAGGACACTTTGGCCGAAACACTCAGCAAGAGACTGAAGCAATAGAGGGGCCTTTTCGTCAGTCCAGTCTGTGGCAAGTTTGGCATCCACAGCTTTCATTCTCACGGCATAGGCCGCCATTCCCGCTTCAACGGCAGTTAAGATACGTGCCACGGTGACATCGCTAAGCGAACAACAAGGAACAAAACCTTCGGAGAGCCATTTTAAGAACTGCTGCTCTACCCTATTCTCAACGTAGAAGGTGGTGTTGACTATAATCATAACGAACGAGCTGATTTAGACTTGAGTATTACACACCACATTAGAGCAAGTGTCAGCACAGCTGAGATGGCTATACACAGATTGTGGTTGCCGAATCCAAAGAACTGAGGGGATATGAGCACGAAGTATCCCTCCACAAATGTCATCACAAGCGCCGGAACAAGCGCAATCCAATAGTTTTTTGAATTGCGCACCAACCATACATAGATGGTCCATAAGACTATGCAAGCGAGGGCTTGATTTGACCACGCAAAATAGCGCCATACCACATCGAAATTGATAAGCGTGATTGCATAGCCAGTGCCAAACAGCGGTAAGCAGATGGCAAATCTTTTAAGTATCGGGCGTTGGTCAAGGTTGAATATGTCAGCAACAATAAGTCGGGCGCTACGGAAGGCGGTGTCGCCGGATGTGATAGGAGCGGCCACCACTCCGAGCAGAGCCAGAATGGCTCCAAGGTGGCCAAGAGAAGTTCTTGAGATTATATCAACTGCCCAAGCCGCATTGCCCCCGTGGTCGGCAAGATTCTCCCCCAGCCCGGTAGGGCCGCCAAAAAAGGCCATAGCGATAGCAGCCCAGGTGAGAGCTATCACGCTCTCAGAAATCATAGAGCCGTAGAAGACGGAGCGAGCTTTCTTCTCCGAGGTGATGCAGCGCGCCATCAGTGGCGACTGTGTGGCGTGGAATCCGGATATGGCTCCGCACGCTATGGTAATGAATAGAGTCGGGACTATGGGAAGAGCCTCGGGATTGAGCTGATAGTTGTGGAGCGAAGTCAGCTCAGGAATAGAATATGTGCCGAAAAACAACACTCCAAGCAGTCCTACTGCCATAGCGATAAGGGCCACACCGAATATCGGATATAGTTTGCCAATCACCTTATCCACAGGAAGCATTGTGGCTATAAGATAGTAAGCAAGAATAATCCACACCCACACTGACTGGCTCACCGCGGGCATCATAGATGACAATAACTGGGCCGGGCTAAGGATAAATACACTTCCCACAAGAATCATCAGCGCAACAGTAAACACACGCACCACAGCTCTTGTGCCTGACCCCAGGTATTCGCCCACAACCTCAGGAAGGCTGCGCCCATCGTGGCGGATGATAAGCATGCCGGAGAGAAAATCGTGCATAGCTCCGAAAAATATTCCGCCAAGTGTAATCCAGATAAAAGCCACCGGGCCGAAACAGGCCCCGAGAATGGCGCCGAAAATGGGTCCGGTGCCGGCAATATTGAGCAGCTGAATCAAAAACACTCTCCATCGAGGCATTGGCATATAGTCAATACCGTCAGCCATACGCATAGCGGGAGTAGTGTTCGAGTCGTCGGCTTCAGCAATCTTCTCAAGATAGCGGCCGTAGGTGAAATAGGCAGTGACAAGCAGTGCCAGACATATCAGAAACGTAATCATATAGCTTTACACTTACTGAGAGTTATCAAAAATACCACGGATGATTCTTAATTCGCCATATTCCGAAAGAGTCTTCCATTCCGGCTATTCGCGATGCACCGCGATAGACCCGTGATGCGAAATCGGCATCATCCTCGGCCATACGGCTGACTCTTACTTTCCCGGATGAATGGATGTATGTGCCGTTGCAGTCATACAAGGCAACGTGGGTGATGCCCCCATCAGGAGTGTTGCTGAAGAACAGCAAATCGCCACGCCTGAGCATATCGGTTTGTTCAGGCGCAAGCCTAAGCCCAGAGTTGAACTGCTGAGAAGCATCGCGGAGTGTGAGAATTCCTGAGGCGAAATATGTGAGTCGGACAAGTCCGGAGCAGTCCATGCTTTTCGGAGTGCATCCGCCCCATAGGTATGGGGTGCCCATCAAATAGTAACAACGGTCAATGATATCATCGGCATTAAAAGCGTCATTGCCCCATTGGTCGATGGAAGCGATGCGGGCTGTTTCAATCCAGCCGTTACGGCCATCGGGGGTGGTGACGAAGGAATACCTTCCGTTTGCAGGGATGCCCTCAAGGATTGAAGAACAAACAAGAGTGCTAACCACATTGCGGGGAGAGAGGTCGGTGGTGTCGGTATAGATGCGGGAGTCATCAAGCGCTGTGACTACAACCCGCGAAGCCTTGCGCCAAGCTGTCATCTGCCGGTGAGAGAGTCTTGTCAGCCCCGACACATTTACATACCCCTCATAATTATCCGGCCCTTTGAGGAGAAGCCACTCACTGCCATCATCCTCTAAGACAAGCATCGGTGTCCCCATCACAGCCTGAGAAGAAAGTTCGGTGGAATGCCCGCGCCCTTCACGGATACATACAACCGGAATGCTCACCGACACCCAGGCTGAATCCGACTGGGCGCTGGAGGAGATGATGCTGAGAGCTGCAATCAATAGACAAAGGATGTGTCTCATACAGATTCCGGTTCAGAGATTTTGAACAGTCGTTCGGCATTACGGGAAGTTAAATCAGCAATGGCATCAAATGACTGTCCGAAGGCTGTGGCAACAGCCTCGGCCGTTTTGATAATATAAGCACTCTCATTGCGCTTACCACGATAAGGCACAGGTGCAAGGTAAGGGGAATCGGTCTCAAGGACTATCCTGTCAGTAGGAATGGTCGGGATAACAGCACGCAAAGAACTGTTTTTGAAAGTGACAATTCCGTTGATGCCTATAAAGAAATCTCCTGCCGAGAGGATACGTTCAACGTCGGTCGTGGTGCCACCAAAGCTGTGAAACACACCAGATAACGGGGCCTTTATGCCTGAGATTACTTCAAGGGCTTCATTTAAACCGTCACGGCAATGAATGATGACGGGCAGACTCAGTTCGGCAGCCCAATTAAGCTGTTGATCAAACGCCTGCATCTGCCTTTCACAGTAGGTCTTATCCCAATACAGATCAATCCCTACCTCGCCAACGGCTTTATACTCAGCCGGTGAGGCATAGAGATGAGATTTTATCTCAGCAAGAGCATCATCGCTATCGGGGCCCACTTCTGTCGGGTGAAGCCCCATAGCAATGAAGGTGTTCTCGGGGAATGCCGCATGCAGACGTAGCATCGGCTCGATAGTCGACAGATCGACATTCGGCAGCATCATCCGGTTGACTCCGACCTCGATAGCCCTATTGACGGCACAACGATGGCCGTCGGCATCAAACTCGCTTAGATATAGGTGTGTGTGGGTGTCAAAGAGTGTCACTTGTCGCGAGAGGCCGAACGAAGAGCCAGGTCCATAAAGAACACTCGCGCCTCGGGTGAGAGATTAATATGGTCAAGACACTTAATTGCAGTGTCGATATAAGCACTGATAAGTTCGTGGATACGCTCGGGGAGTCCGAGTTCATTGTAGACTGAGCGGACTTTGTCAATTTTGAACTGCGGATTCTCTCGGGAGCCAAGCAGGGCTCGAACGGTGCCTGTCTTGTCCTCGCTCAATGCCATAATAAGGAGCCAGGTCTTTTTGTCGTTCAAGATATCACCTCCTATAGCTTTTCCAAAAGTTTCCGGATTGCCATAAGTGTCGAGATAATCATCCTGAAGTTGGAATGCAAGGCCGAGATTCACTCCGTAATCAAAAAAACGCAGTTGAGTTTCCATATCGGCATCGGCCATCAGAGCCCCCATTGCACATGCGCATCCAAGGAGCACTGATGTCTTTAGTCGAATCATCTCCATATACTCCTCAATGGTGACATCTGTGCGAGTCTCAAAGTCCATGTCATATTGCTGACCTTCGTAGATATTCATCGCTGTGCCGTTGAAGAGGTCAAGAGCAGTCGCAAGATGGTCGCCGGCTTTTATGCCCAGAAGCATACCGGCAGTAGTGAGCATAGCGTCGCCTGAGAGAATGGCGGTGCGTTCATCCCATTTACGGTGGACTGTGGGTCGGCCGCGACGCACATCAGCGCGATCCATCACATCATCGTGGAGCAATGTGAAATTATGGAACATTTCAATAGCAACGGCCTGATGAATGGCCTTCATCGGGTCAGTGCCAAATGCATCGCACACAGCTAATGTGAGCACCGGGCGCAAGCGCTTGCCGCCGCAGTCAAGGGTGTAAGTGATAGGGCTATAAAGCCCGGCAGGCTGTTCCGGCAGTCGTAGATTGGAAATTGCCTCCCTTACGAGAGCAAGATATTCAGAGTAATCTTTCACTTTCGGTGGTGTTTTTTCTTACTATGTTTATGAGAGTCTTTGGCGGATGATTTTTTCTCGGCATGATGGTTGTCGCAGGCGAGGGGATTCCCATTTTCATCCACTAATACGAAATCAAGTTGCTTCTTTTCTAAGTCGGTCCTTGCCACCTTGATTCTCACGCTGTCGCCGAGGCGGTAGCGGTTATTGTGTCGGCGGCCAATCAGACACTGATTCTTCTCGTCAAAGTCATAAAAATCATCTGCCAAGTCGCGCATCGGCACCAATCCTTCGCAGAGATTGTCGTTGAGCTCTACATATAGCCCCCACTCTGTCACGCCGGTAATGTTGCCGGTGAAAATCTCACCGAGGTGGTTAGCCATATACTCAACTTGCTTGTATTTGATGGATGCCCTTTCAGCGTTTGCGGCAAGGA
>JAFLRW010000058.1:0-5141 GCA_022511285.1 Duncaniella sp. | reverse complement strand
CCTCAAGTTTCTGCACATTAACACTGCGGCCGTCGGCCAGGTAGCGTTCAAGCAGACGATGCACCAGCATGTCGGGATAGCGCCTGATTGGCGACGTAAAATGAGTGTAGTGGTCAAAACCGAGTCCGTAGTGGCCGATATTGTCGGTGGAATAGATAGCCTTTGCCATAGAGCGGATGGCAAGAGTGGCTAAATAGTTCTCCTCACCGCGCCCCTTGATTTCGGCAAGCATCTTATTAATAGAGCGATTGATGTCGCGGGGAGTGCCCGATGTCTTAATCTTAAAACCAAAATTACGAGCAATGGCGGCAAAATCAGCAAGCCGCTGGGCATCTGGCTGGTCGTGAACGCGATAGACAAATGCTTTAGGCTTCTTTTTCTTTTCTTTAGGCTTTCCGGCAAAGATGGCTACAGTCTTGTTGGCGAGGAGCATAAACTCCTCAATGAGTTTGTTGGCATCCTTGGATATCTTGAAGTAGACCCCTGTCGGCATTCCATCAGGAGTAAGATTGAATTTTACCTCTGCACGATTGAACTCAACCGAACCCTCGGCAAAACGCTCCTTACGCAGGATTTTTGCCAAACCGTCAAGAACTGTGATAGCCTCGGAGCAATCACCTGCACCCGATTCAATAACATCCTGAGCTTCCTCATAGCTGAAGCGCCGATCGGATCTTATAACCGTTTTTGCAATCTTTGATTTCAGCACTCTGGCATCGGCGGTCATTTCGAATATCACAGAAAAAGCCAGTTTGTCCTCTTGAGGGCGAAGGGAGCAGATGCCGTTGCAGAGATGTTCGGGGAGCATCGGCACGACACGGTCAACGAGATACACCGAAGTGGCTCTCTTTTCAGCTTCGCGGTCAATAACACTGTCCGGTTTAACGTAATGTGTCACATCCGCAATATGCACTCCCACCTCATAATTGCCGTTTGGCAATATTCTATATGATAAAGCATCGTCAAAGTCCTTGGCATCAGCGGGGTCAATGGTGAACGTGAGCACATCGCGCATATCAATGCGCTGCGCCACCACGTCGTCTGTAATGCCGGCGTCAATCTTTGATGCCGCCTTTTCCACCGCCTCGGGATATTTGTAAGGGAGCCCGAACTCAGCTAAGATGGCGTGGATTTCTGTGTTGTTTTCGCCGGCTATTCCGAGTATGTCCACCACCTCACCTGTGGGGTGTTTGCTATCGCCTATCCAGTGGGTTATCTTTACCACAGCTTTCTGTCCAGTCTTTCCGCCTTTAAGCTTGTTTTTAGGGATTAGGATATCAGTAGCAAGAAATTTAGAGTCGGTGAGCAGATAGCTGTAATATTTATCAACCTTTAAAGTGCCAATGAAAGTCTGTTCCTTCTTTTCAATAATCTCAATCACCTCGGCTTCAGGGGCTTGGCCTCGACGACTTGCGGCAATATTCACCCTGACTCTGTCGCCGTTGAGGGCGTGCATCGAATTGCGCTCGGCCACGGAAATGGTCTCACCGTCAGTGTCGGTAATCACCGAGTTTTTGCCGTTGCTGCGACGCACAAACACTCCCGTAGCTTCTGATGAGCGTTGAGGTGATTTGTATTTCCCGGGCGAAACTTCAATGATATCTCCATTGAAAGCAAGTTCAACGAGTTTTAGCGCCACGTTGCGTTGCTGCACGGGGGTCTTCATCCCGATGGCGTGCGACACTTGCTTATAATTATATGTGTTGTTAGCCTGCTGGCTCACAAAGTCGAGTATCAGGCGGTCAAGTTGCAGCTTAGAGCGCTTGGAAGATGAAGATTTCATATACAAAACAGTTTTTCAGATATATAATTACACCCCAATTATAGAATAGACGAGGGGTGCATGGGAATATTGATTGCACCCCTCGCCATAATGATAATCGCCTTAGGCGTCTATGTTGGCATAGTTGGCGTTAGCCTCGATAAACTCGCGACGCGGTGCCACGTCCTCGCCCATAAGCATAGCGAAAAGACGTTCTGCCTCGGCAGCATCGTTGATAGTCACCTGCTTGAGCAGTCGCTGCTCGGGGTCCATAGTGGTGTCACGCAGCTCCTCGGCCGACATTTCACCAAGACCTTTGTAGCGTTGCACTTTAGTGCCCGAGCCGTGTTCGTCGATAAACTTTTGCACCTGTGCATCGGTCCAGCAATACTCCTCGGCCTTGCCCCTGGTGCATTTGTAGAGTGGCGGAGTGGCAAGATAGAGATAGCCTTGCTCAATTATCGGACGCATGCGGCGGAAGAAGAAGGTCATCAGAAGAGTGGCAATATGCGAGCCGTCGACATCGGCATCGGTCATAATGATAATCTTGTGATAGGCCAATTTAGAGAGGTTGACCTCCTTGGAATCCTCTTCTGTGCCGATGGTAACACGCAGAGCTCTGTAAAGAGCCTGGATTTCTTTACTGTCAAGGATTCGATAGTCTTGGGCTTTCTCTACATTGAGAATTTTACCGCGAAGAGGGAGTATGGCTTGGAAAGAGCGGTCGCGGCCCTGCTTGGCTGTGCCGCCCGCAGAGTCACCCTCGACAAGGAATAGCTCGCAATCCTCGGCATGGCGTGATGAGCAGTCGGCCAATTTGCCGGGGAGGCCTCCACCCACGAGGGGCGATTTGCGAAGGATATCCTTACGCGCTTTGTAGGCTGCCTGACGAGCCTGCGCTGCGAGCACTACCTTCTCAACTATAGTTTTAGCTTGTTTTGGATGCTCCTCAAGATAGTTGCGCAATGCTTCACTGACGGCCGACGAGACGGCTCCGGCCACTTCGCTATTGCCAAGTTTGGTCTTGGTCTGGCCTTCAAATTGCGGTTCAAGCACTTTGACGGACACTACGGCTGTGAGGCCCTCACGGAAGTCATCGCCGGTAATTTCCACCTTAGCTCTTTCGAGCAGCTTGTTGTCATCGGCATATTTCTTCAGAGTCGTGGTGAGGCCGCGTCGGAATCCCGATAGGTGAGTGCCACCCTCAATGGTGTTGATGTTGTTGACGTAGGAGTGGACATTCTCGTTGAACGTGGCGTTATACGTCATTGCCACCTCTACGGGAATGCCCTGGCGCTCGGTGTTAAGGTGGATTACATCCTCAATAAGCGACTCCTTATTGGCATCAATATATTCTACAAACTCCCGTAGACCGTCTTTAGAGTAGAAAAGTTCCTGTTTGGGCTTCCCTTCGCTGTCAAGTGTGCGCTTATCGGTGAGGGTGAGCGTAATGCCGGCATTGAGGAAGGCCAGGTCGCGCAGACGCACAGAAAGCGTATTATAGTCATATTCCAGAACGGTGAATATTGAGCCGTCCGGCTTAAAAGTGATGGTAGTGCCTGTGGTATCGCTCTCCCCTATCACTTTCAGCTCAGAGGTGGGCTTTCCGCAGGAATACTCCTGCATATATACCTTGCCTGAACGGCGCACCTCGGCACGCAAGTAGGTGGAAAGAGCGTTGACGCAACTGACGCCTACACCGTGGAGACCGCCTGACACCTTATAAGACCCTTTGTCAAACTTACCTCCGGCGTGAAGCACTGTGAGCACCACTTCAAGAGCGCTTTTATGTTCCTTTTCGTGCATGTCCACGGGAATGCCGCGGCCATTGTCGACCACAGTAATAGAATTATCCTCGTTAATGGTGACCTCGATATGCGATGCAAATCCGGCGAGCGCTTCGTCAATAGAGTTGTCAACCACCTCATACACGAGATGGTGCAAGCCTTTGGCGCTAATGTCGCCGATGTACATAGCCGGGCGTTTGCGCACAGCCTCAAGGCCTTCAAGCACCTGAATGTTCGACGCGCTGTAATCTTCTTCTCTCAGTTTGTCTTCTGACATATATTTTAATTCTTTTCGTGATTCAAACTTGTATGCAATGCGGGTGTTGTTCAAGCCCGATTTTCAGCTACAAAGTTACAAAAAAAACTGCTCTCAAGCAAACGAAAAGAGCATTTTAATAAGGGTGATAATTTCACGCTTCGCCGGCCATAATTTGGGAGAGGCGGTGTTCGAGGTCGGTAGAACTGAGACGTTGTGTGAGAGTGCCGCGATGGGCCACAGATATGAGGCCCGTTTCTTCTGAAACGACGATGGCAAAAGCGTCAGTGGCCTGAGAGATGCCCAAAGCCGAGCGGTGGCGCAAGCCGAGAGAGCGTGGAATGTTGCGGTCGTGACTCACAGGGAGAATACACCCGGCACTGCGTATGCGGTCGTGGTCAATAATCATTGCGCCATCGTGGAGCGGAGAATTTTTGAAAAATATGTTTTCAATCAATCGCGAATTGATATCGGCGTCGATGATGTCGCCGCTCTGTTCGTAGGATTCCAGAGAGAGTTCCTGCCTGATTACTATCAGTGCCCCTGTTTTAGTCTTTGACATATTCATACACGCATAGACTATGGGTAATACATATTTGCGCGTATCGGCTTGCTCTTGCTTCTTGTCGTGGCGAAATAGTGCTTTGAGAAATCGCCAGCGTTTGTGATCACCAAGTTCTACAAGAAAACGCTTTATCTGCTCTTGAAAGAGGATCACAAGCACCAAAAGACCGATGCCCATAAACTGATCGAGGATTGAGCCTATCAGTTTGAGTTCAAGAATCTGTGAAGTGATAAGCCATACGGCTATGAATGAAAGCACACCGAAAAAGATGTTGATGGTGCCACTCTCTTTCATGATTCTATAAAGATAGAACAGGAGTAGAGCCACAATGGCTATATCGAAGACGTCGCGAATGCCGAACTGATCCACAGGTTTATTATGGTGATTTAAGGGTTTGTATTCATAAATATCTTAACGGTATGGGCAGCCTCTCTGACATCGTGCACACGGATAATGGAAGCACCTTTCATAAGGGCGGCCATATTGAGCGCTATGGTTCCGGCAAGGGCCTCGTCGGATGTGATTTTGAGGGCGTCTGTAATCATGGATTTACGCGATATGCCCACGAGTATTGGCGCGTTGATAGTGGCGGCAATCTCCTGAAGGTTTTTCATTAGCTCATAATTCTGAACTGTGGTTTTGGCAAATCCGAATCCGGGGTCGACAATGATGTCGGCCAGGTAAACCGTTTGTCTTTCAGTGGCTTGCGGTCGTCCTCATTGCCTGCAGTGAGTGTCCACTGGATAATCTCGGCCTTGTCGTTGATGATCA